>JAJRPU010000147.1 GCA_024280615.1 Bacteroidota bacterium
ATATACAGTTTATGTAAGGGATAGTCTCGGATGCATTGATTCAGCAACAGCAGTTCTTACCAGTCCCGATGCACCAACCATAACCCTTTCTGAGGAGTTAATATCGTGTGCACCACCTTCCTATGAAGTTTCTGTCAATGTTACAGGAGGCAAACCACCATACATAGTTTACTGGGGCACTTATGACACCACTATCCTACTAACAGATACTTTGCCGCCAGATACATACATAGTCATCCTGCAAGATTTAACAGGTTGCCTTGCTTATGATACTCTATATCTTCCAATGCCAGACACCGTTTGGGCAACAGCGTATCCTCCCGTGGACACCATCGCACCAGGAGACACAGTTCAACTCATCGGGGAAACAAACGGTGGAATATGGTGGTGGAGCCCAGGAGACTATCTTAATGATTCACTGACTTTGACACCTGTGGCACAGCCGATAATAACAACAATGTTCTATTTCTACAGTTATAACGCTCAGGGATGCTTTGATATGGACTCAGTACTTATAGTAGTGGAAGGTGACCCAATAGTTTATTTCCCAGACTATTTCTCACCTAATGGAGACGGTGTAAACGACATCTTTAGACCAATTTATTGGGGCGATGTGGAAATAATCTGGAGAGTTTATAACAGATGGTCTGAGATAGTTTTTGAGGGAACCGAATCTGAAGCGTGGGATGGCACATACAACGGCAGACCGCAACAAATGGATTCCTATGTCCTCGTGGCATTTATTACACCAAGACAGGGGGCTCAGAAGGGACAAACCACCAAGATTGTGAAGAACATACTGCTTATAAGGTAATAGCAAAAACATAATACAATGAGGAAATGTTTAGTGATTTTAGGTGTTTTGGCAGTCCCTCTAATGGCTCAGGATATACACTTTAGTGCCATAACTGCAATTAGAACATATTTCAATCCGGCAACTACGGGACTGATGGAAGCAGACTTCAGAATAGGTGCCGGATATAGAGACCAATGGAGACCAGCTGTATTGCCCTACACAACAGCGGTTGTGTTCGGAGACGTAGCCCTTGCAAGAGGAAAACTCTATAACGGCTGGTTTGGGGCAGGATTAAATATAGCCCTTGACAGAGCAACACCTTATCTTAAATGGAACTTGTTCAATTTAACCGGTGCATATCATCAAATCCTTGGCAGTAGAGGAGACGCTGTCTTGAGCATAGGATTTGGCTTGGGTTATTATACAAGGACCTTCACGATCGCTGACTTATATTCCGAACAGCAAATCACACCCGATGGACCCAACGATGCCTTACCCTCGGGGGAAGTTTTTGAGTCCAATCAGATTTCATATCTGGATTTGCAGGGAGGCGTTATGTTCACCTATAAGGTTTACGAGCATACGTTGTTTTTAGGCTTGACATTCAAGCATCTCAATGGTCCGAGAGAATATTTCTTTGATGAAGAGAACAGGAGACGCCTCAATCCAAACGTATTTATGGGTGCTGAAATAATGCTTACTAAGGATATGTGGACAGGTTGGTCAATTAAACCATTCGTTTTCTATCAGTATCTTTCTGCTGCTCAGGAACCACTTGTAGGATTATATATGCGATACTTACATTCTTTGCGAAATCCAATGTTAGCATTTGAATTTGGAGCGTGGTGGAGAGCCCCTTCCAGAACAGTAGTGCCCTCTGTGAGATTCCAATATGAAGGGTTTATCATAACATTTTCTTACGATGTTAACATTGCACAGGTTAAACGGGACTTGGAGCTGTCTGCCGGTCCCGAAGTTTTTGTTGAAGTTTCATTCCCTATGCCGAGCAAAAGAGGAGTTGGAACATTAACTTGTCCACGGTTCTGATATTTGTGAAATTGTGTAACTTTGCATAGGATAAAAATAGCACTAGTATGTTAAGATTAATACTCTGGGTGGTTCTTGTGGGAGGAATAATGTGGCTCTATAGCTGCAAATCAGCAGATGAAACAGCAACTTCGCCGGTGGAACAGGAAATCCAGCAACCAAAGGAAGAAATGGTAAAAGCAGAATTGTCGGAAAAAGCAGATAAGCTCCTACAAGATTTGGAAAGAGAACGTTTAATAAGAGGCGAAACGTGGGACCAGTATAAACCCTCACAGCAAATAGTTGAGAAATTTGGGCTACAGCAAAGAGGAGATAAGTATTTTGTCAGGCTTGCTTTGAGAGTTGACCCCGCTAAGGGTGCTAAGCTGGAGAAGGCGATGCAGGAACTGGGCGCTCAAGTGCACATTAGAGCGGGAACAATCTGGACAGTTTCAGTTCCAGTAAATAAATTCTTTGACCTGACAACAGTGGATGGAATTATGTTTATTGACTTATCAGAAGTCCATGTTATTAAGTAGTTTAGGAAACTATATCTCCCACAGACCAAATGCGTTGTGTTATGTAGCATATTTAAGCCTATCATATAATAGGCTTGTTTTGCATACCCATTCGCCTTATGTATCTGTAAACAGAGTCCAGAATTTGATGAGCGACCTGTAGGACCTTATAGCCGTGTGATAAAGGAATTAATGGCTCTTCATTGTTAATTATGCAGTTCAAAAAGTGTCTTAGTTCGGACCTAATAGCATCTTGATTGTTTATTTTAAGAGTGTAGGTATATGCCAACTTACCTTCTCCAATATCAAGCACTTCTTTGTCAACAAAGGAAGTTGCTAAATCGTCCTGTTTCAAAGGAGAAATGAGTTTCACTCGCCGTCTTCCAAGGTCTATGTTAATAAGTCCATCCCTTTGATAAATATGAAAACGGCGTTTCTTCCTGATAGCAAATCTACTCACTGACATATAAGCAACCAGTCCATTGTCAAATTCAAGATATGCACTTACTATATCTGGTTGTGAGGTAACCACACTCATTCCCGTGGCATGAACATTCATAATAGACCCCGGAGTTAGGCTTAAGATCAGGTCAATATCGTGCGTCATTAAATCAAGGACTACAGAGACATCTGTTCCACGACTTGTGAAGGGAGCCAGCCTCTGTGTCTGTATGTATAATGGCATTTCAATTATTCGCTTAGCGGTTGTGAACGCAGGATTGAATCGTTCCACATAGCCCACGTGGGTCTTGACTCCTGCTTCCTCCGCTAAGGCAGCCATCTCTCGGGCTTGGTCAAGGGTCTCAGCCATAGGCTTCTCAATAAACAAATGAACATGCTTCTTTATTGCTTTAATAGCGTAGTCATAATGAGTGTGTGTGGGAGAGGAGATAATAACTGCTTCAACATTGTCTAAAAGTTCTTCTGCCTTATCAAACACTCTTATCCCTTCTCTTTTGTATTTTTCTTTCACATTTTCAGAAGTGTCAAATATGCCTATAACTTCTGCTTCGGGAATTCTTAATAAATGATACAAATGTCTACCGCCGAGTTTCCCTACACCAATAACACCAACCTTAACTTTCCTATCGCTCATTTTTTCTTTCTCTGCATCAGGTCATAAGCAACAGGAGTAGCAATGAACACAGAAGAATATGTTCCCACAAGAACACCGATTAATAAGGCAAATGAAAAACCACGTAGAACCTCACCTCCAAACAAGAATAGAGATAATATGGTCAATAGGGTTGTTAGAGAAGTAACAAGTGTTCTGCTAAGTGTATTTGAAATAGCCTCATTAATGATTTGAGAGAATCGGGCTTTACCCCTTAGCTCAATGAATTCCCTAATTCGGTCAAAGACAATCACAGTGTCGTTAATAGAATAACCGATAATTGTTAACAGAGCTCCAATAATTGCTTGATTAATTTCAAGAGAGAAAGGCACTATTCCGTGTAGAGATGCAAAAAGCCCAAGAGTTATGATAACGTCGTGAGCAAGGGCTGCTACTGCTCCAGCACCAAATTGCCAGTTCCTAAACCTAAGGGCAATATATCCAAACATTAGCAATAGTCCCAATATGCCAGCAATTATAGCATCTTGACGAATCTCTTCAGCAATAACAGGTCCAATCTTCTGAATAGAAACCACATGCGTTCGGATGAATGTTTCATAATCTATCTCGCCAGTAATCAATTTTATGCCTTCGTAGATTTTTGCAAGCACTATACTATCAGCCTTTGGGTCCAACGAATGAGCCATTATAGTCGTGGTTACTTTAACTTGATTGGCACTACCAAATGTTCTAACTATTGGCTGTTTTCCAATGGTCTCATTAAGTGTTTTCCTTATTGTTTCAACTTCCACTGGTTTGTCAAATCTCAATACCACCTCGTGTCCACCCAGAAAATCAACACCCAGTTCAAAGCCCCTTATGCCAATAGCGATGAGGGATAGCACTATGAGAACACCGGAAACGATATATGCTTTCTTACGTTTGCCAAGCCAATCAACTTTAATGCTTTGTATTATTTGCGTAAACTTGGCTTTTCCAAAGTTCAGTATGGATTCTTTCTTGTTAAGAAGCCATTCAAAAATCAGTCTCACAATTAGAACAGCAGTGAACAAAGTTGAAAGAATACCAATAACGAGCACTGTGGCGAAACCTTGAATGGGTCCCGAGCCGAAAATAAGCAGGATTATACCTGCTATTAGTGTGGTAACATTAGCATCAATAATAGCCCAATATGACTTCCTGAAGCCGTCAATGACAGCCAGTCTAAACGCTTTGCCGGGCTTCAGCATCTCTTCCCTAATACGCTCAAAAATGATGACGTTTGCGTCAACAGCCATACCAACCGTCAGGACCAATCCCGCTAAGCCAGCAAGGGTTAGTGTAGCTCCCAGTGCAGAAAGAATACCTATTACGTAAATTATGTTCAGAAGTAAGGCGAATATAGTAACCACGCCAGCAGTGCCATAATAGATAATAGTGAAAATGACTACGACAATAAAGCCTATGACAAGGGCGGTAAGTCCAGCTTTAATTGATTGTTCACCCAGAGTGGCACCAACAACTTCCTCTTCAACTATGTTAATGGACACGGGCAACTTACCACTTTCAAGAATGGTTGCTAAATCTCTGGCTTCTTCAACAGTGAAGTTGCCTGAAATAACAGACCTTCCGCTTGGAATTTCTGTTTCCACGACGGGGGCAGAATAAACCCTATCATCAAGGACAATAGCTATTGACTTGCCTATGTTTTCAGCAGTGAGACGACGCCATAGCCTTGCACCACGTTGATTCATCTCCATGTTAACCACTGGACGACGCGTCACAGGGTCAAAGTCTGGTCGTGCAGAGACAATGACCTCACCAGTAAGAGCAGGCTGTTTCCCAGGACCTCTTGATTTAAGAGCATAGAGCGCATAAATATCACTATTTTCATCAATGGGCTTAGCACTCCAAGCAAACCAAAGGTCCCGAGGCAACATATTTCTAATTTCAGGAAGAGAAAGGTATTCGTTGACTTTAGCAGTGTCCTTACCACGTGCATATCCCACTATGGGTCCTTTCTGGGCTTCTTGCCCGGCAGCGGTTTCCCTAATAGCGGGGCTCATTACTTCAAAGAGTGGTTCCCAGCCAGTGGGCAATAGCTGGTTTGTGGTATCGGTAGCAACTGAAGTGTCTTGAGCGGTTGTTTGAGCGGATGTGTCTGTAGCAACCTCTTCAAGCAGTGATGGCAACTCTTCTGTTTGTTCAGAGAGTTCGGGGGCTGGTTCAAGAACTGGTTGGTCCTGAGGGACACTTTGTGGAGGAGTTAGAATTTTTTTCAGCTCTTCATTTATTTCAAAAATATAGGGTATCACTTCTGAGTTTTCATAGGTTTCCCAGAATTCAAGGCGTGCCGTGGCTTTGAGAATTCTATGGACCCGTTCTGGGTCGTCAACACCGGGCAATTCAACAAGAATTCGCATTCTAACAGGGTCCATTGTAATAAGCGGTTGGGCAACTCCAAACTTGTCAATGCGTGTTCTGATGATGTTATATGTCCTGTAGAAGGCGTCTTCTGCTTCCTTTTGTAACCACGCTTTCACCTCTTCATTTGTTGAAGCAATTGTTATTTCATCTTTATTTTCTCGGGAAGCAAAGTATCTTGCTAGTCTAACCGTGGGTTTGCGTTGCTCTATCTCTTGAACAAATGCATCTATGAAATCCTTTACCTCTCCATTATAATATTTTTCAAGGGCTGCTTTAAAAGCTTCGTTAAATAGTGTGTCCCGACGGGGACCAGCCAACTCACGAACTAACGAGGGGACATCCACTTGAAGGGTTACACTCATTCCACCTCGCAAGTCAAGACCTAAGTTTAATTCCCGCTCCTTCACGTCTATGTAAGTAAACTCAACGAATCCAAGGTCATAGACCACCTCATCACGGAGTGAATCCAGAATCTTACGTTCTCGCTTTTTTATCAGGTTCTGAATTGAATCAATGAATTCTATCGCTTTAGCCTTATCGTCACCAAATTTCTGTTGAATATATTGTTGGTCAAGGAGATGTTTGTATGGCTTTTCTGCTTCTTCACGGGCGTATTGCTCAACCTTTCTCGCAACAAAAGTGAAAGATAACTGGTAAATGCTGACAATAAGCAATAGGACAGCAAAAAACTTAATAAATCCCTTTCCTTTCATCGTCTCAGGTAGTTTTTCAAGTTACAAACATACGTCAGTTTGAGAATATGAGTGGGTTTGAAAATCTCTATGTAAGCCAATAGTGCTTAGCAAATTCCCATAGGAGTATTCCCGTTGCAACAGCAACATTTAATGAATGTTTTGTTCCGAACTGAGGTATTTCAACGAACAGGTCGCCTAAATCAATCAATTCATCGGATATTCCTGATACTTCTGAGCCTATGATAATTGCGTATTTTTTATTTGCTTCTGGGCTGAACCTGTGTATCGGCACGCTGACATCTGTCTGTTCAAGACACAAAATTTTATATCCCGCTTCTTTTAATGAGTTAACTGCATCAACGGGATTTTTGATATATTCCCAGTCCACTGACATTGTGGCACCAAGGGCAGTCTTTAGAATTTCTCTGTAAGGCGGTCTGGGAGTAATACCCGTTAGGATAATTTTCTCTATTCTGAAAGCATCTGCATTTCTGAATATGGCACCTACATTATACCCACTTCGGATGTTATCAAGTATGACAATAACAGGCAACTTAGGTGATTTCTTAAACTCTTCAATAGAGAGGCGTTTCAGTTGGCTGCCTGATAGCTTTTTTGCCATGGGTCAGATGCCGAATGTTTTGAGCAGAAGGTTTATCCTTGTCTGCATCTTCTTTTCGTCTTTCTCTTCTTTAAAGAATTCCAAAAGTTCTTCATCTGTCGGAACTCGTTTTTCTGTGTTGTAGATATGGCAAGCCACGTCGGCAAGTGCCATCAATTTCTTGCATCTTTTATTTGTCCACCAGCGACACGTTCCATCCTTCAAAAAGAATAGTTTGATTTTGTGGGCACCTTCCGATTGTTCGGAGAAGTATTTTAAATTTTCAGGTTCCTTATCAATAAAATATCTCAACCCTTGTTGATGATATTCTTTCACTGTCATGGCACATGTATTTTAATTGCTTTTCCTGTTTCTAATAGGCGAATTAAATAAGTTCCAGAAGGCAATTTTGCCGTGTGTAAATCATTTATGGTTCTGAAACGGAATAATTCTTTTCCTGTTAAGTCATAAATAGTAGCAGGGCAGAATACCAATAAATTGTTGGCAATTAACTTAAAACATGTGTTTTCTGAAACGGTAGAATTTATAGTGGTTGTGATTTGAGGACAGGAATCCTGAGTAACAGCAATTGAACTTATAAACAAATTATTTCCATAATCAGATTTTGCTTCTAGGACAATCCTGAAATTGCCTGTTTGTGGAAAAGTTGATATGCATATAGTCTGCCAGTTGCTCGGATGTTCTGGTTCCCACCATTGCGTCCTGTCCAGTTGGGTTGTTTGGAGTTGTCTGCCACCACCTTGCCAAATCTTGACTTTTCCTCGGTTTTCCACTTCCAGCCATAGTGCAAGGGAATCGGCATGATAAGGGTCGTATTTAGTGTATGCATAAGTAAGCGAAACGTATATTGGATGTGATGTTTCGGCAAACCATGGCGTATATAACCGATCTGAGCAAGTGCGACATTCATAGTCAAAGAAGGGAAACATCCAGCCACTTGTTATAGAAGAGTCTCTGTTAGGCAGTATGAAGAAGGGAGTCCAGCCATTTTGAAAATCTGGGTTCCAACTTTGCAGGAGATGGACTGTTTGAGGGGTTCCGTCCCATTGCCACGGTATAGCGAAAGGTCGGTTTTGAATATATAGCGGGAAAGACAAATGGTTGTCCGTGGAGTCTGGGTCTGGTCTGTTTCCAAACACACTAAGTTGAACATTCAATATTCCGGTGTCGGGAATTGAATATCTCAAAGACAATGTGTTTAGTCCATCATTAATAGTCGTTATGATTGTGTCATATATGGCAAATTGGGTTGATTGAAAAAGTATAAATAATGAATCTGGAGGGGAGGTCAGGTTAGTATTCCATTCAATAAGCAATTGCAGTTCAATTGAATCGGGGGGGAACAGGCTTTTAACATTTATGCCTTTGAGAATCAAGTTATCAAAAGGAAGTGATTGCCTTTTAGCGGTCATCCAGTTTTTATGCCTTCCCGCAATGTTTTGTTTGAGTTTCAATGCCTGTTGATGGCTTATGAACCAAGGACAGGAGGAATCTGGTAATAATAGAACGTTATGGAAAGGAGGTTTTTCGTTGCAATCGGTTCCATATCCGCAGGAGTCAACAGAGGCAACTGGCGATATATCACAAATGTCATCACCTTCAAAGGAACAAGTTATGGAATCAAGCCCTTCGCACAGTTCAGAAAGAGGAGGCTTTATTTGATTAAGCAGGGAGAGCAGGGCAATGGGAATTGCGAGGTTGTCCAGTTGACGATAGTCAATAGCAAATCCTGAGTTGTCAGGCACCACGCCAAAGGGCGTGTCCAAACGGGCTATCCAGATATTGAGAATGTGTTGTGGGGAGATGGGGTCAACACCAT
>JAJRPU010000148.1 GCA_024280615.1 Bacteroidota bacterium
TTCTGGCAGGATGATTCCTCAAGGCTGGAATCAGGACCATGGCGTAGAACAGGCTCCCCCCAAGCCAGACAATTGCCCCCAGAACATGTAAATAAACCGAAATATAATACAGTTGTTGGTCTGTTCCCATTAGAAGTCCCGCTTTTTAGCGATTAAAGTTATTAATGCAAAGGGTAACAACATCCACAGTATTAAAACAGATGAAGCCAATATCATTCCTGTAGTTGAGCCAAGGAATTCTCTGAAGACAGCCCCTGTATAGCCCATCAATGCTGAAATGTCCAGTTTAAGCAAGATAGTAATCCTTGCAAGGTCAATGGGATTAAACACAGTTGCAATGAGGGCAAACTTTTCCAGTGGGTAGTCCCTAAAGGCAATGAGAGCAAGCAACAGGAAACCATCATAAACAACAGCCATGAGAAGCCATAGCACAAGGGCGTAGCCAAACCCTCTTATTTTATTGTCTGTACTAACGGACACAGCCATTGCAAGCCCTGTGAAAATGGTTCCGAGAGCAAAGCCCAATAGCAAGAGCAACACGAACTGGTCGCCTGCAACTTCATATTGAGCGAAATACCACAGGAAAGGAATCCCCAAGCCAAGGACAAGGCTTGTGCCAAGCGAAACACTAACTCCCAACCACTGCCCAATGAAAACATCTCGTCTCCTAATGGGTTGGGCAAGCAATAACTCAATGAAATCCCTACTATTGTAATAATACATCACCCCAAAAAGAGTGCCTATTAACGGCGTTAGAATCAGGATAATCTGCAGGAAGGACACCGTTGACTTAGAAAAATCCCCGCTAAAAATGAGAATAGCGAAACCAACGAGAAGGTAGAAAAGAAGATAGAAGAGGGTCCATCTGTTTCGCAACAGGTCCTTAATGACGTATCCAATTATTTTAAGCATAATCTTTCACTTTTTGGTTCTTGAGGATTAGCGATGCCACTGCCTCCTCCAAACTGGATGAATCTGTTTCCTGCAATATTTCTTCCACAGTGCCTTTGAACTTGACCACCCCTTCCAGCAAGAACACTATCCTGTCTGCCATCTGTTGAACGAAGTCCATTATGTGGCTTGTGAATATGATTGTTCTGCCTTTCTCCTCTTCTTCCCTTAGAAGTTTTTTGAGTTCAAGGACTGCCACTGGGTCAAGCCCATTGGTTGGCTCATCAAGAATAATAAGCGGGACGTCAAACATAAATGCAAGAACCAGATTAACTTTCTGACGCATTCCACCAGAAAGAGCATTCATTTTTTTATGCATAAATTCATTAACCCCAAACCTTTCTATCAAGCCGTCATATCTAGCACTTTGCCTCCTCAACTTGGGAATCAAGTCTAACAATTCTTTAACCGTGAGGTTCTGTGGGAAAAGTGCTATTTGTGGCATATAGACTATCTCCCTGCGATATTTATGTTTCCCAATAACAGATTCTCCTTTAAACAACACATCTCCACTGTCTGGAATGACCATTCCAAGCAAGGTCTTTATCAATGTTGTTTTCCCAGAACCGTTGGGTCCAAGAATAGCCGTTCTGATACCTTTCTCTACATCAATGGACACGTTGTCCAGAACTTGTAGTTTACCAAATCGCTTGCAAACCTCTATGAACCTGACCATTTCCATTTTTGCATTAAGGGTTTTGGGTCGTATATGTCCGCAGGAGTCAAGACAGGAACCACCTGCTCGGCAAAATTCAAAATTTGGACAAAGAAACTTCTTAGCAAGACAATTGTTTCAGGAATTTCATTTACCATGTATGTGAATAAATCAACTGGTCTGTAGGGTACATCTCCAAAACCATCTCGGTCAAGATCGTATCCAGTGTATTTATTCCAATAGTTTTCTTCAAATCTGTTGTTGTTTATCCGACCGAAATAAGCAACATCAAACGTGTTTCCAATGAAATTATTGTGATAAAAATAATTATCGTAAGAACCACCGAGGAAGTTAACAGCCCAGCCATTTTCCACAAAATCGTTCTCCTCATATATAATTCTTGCCGAACCTTCCACATGAATCCCAGTAGTGTTCCTGATAAAAACATTATGCTTTATTTCTGAATCATAAATTTCTTTTAAGAGCAGTCCATAAGCACTCATCCCCCAGTTGTTTTTGAAAACATTATTATGCATGTCAATGTTCTTAGAGAACATGACAGCTACACCTGCTCCGTTGCCTTCAAACCTATTGTTCACATATACATCATCATTGGAAAACATAAAATGCAAGCCATATCGCTTGTTCTCATAACTATAATTTCCCCTAATTACACTATTTGAAACGAATTCAAAATATATTCCATCACGCATATTGGTTATTACGTTGTTCTCTATCAATGCATAATTGGACTTACATAAATGTATTCCATTTCCAATGGTTGCCTCGTAAACATCTATTGAACTTCCTGATCTAATTGTGCACCCTCTAATAATGCCCGAATCACTCTGTTCAACTAATATGCCAAAAAACGTGCTATCAATAATCAAATCTTCAATGATATATCCATTGCTATAGAGAATATTAACAGCAGCGAGTTCCTCAGTAGAATTAAAAGGAACATTTTTTATTGTCAAGTTTTTAATAGTGACATTAGGCGACTTAAAGACCACTACTGCTTGGTTCTCTTTCCCTGCATCAATAACCACCCTACCCTTACCTATGAGAACTATATCAGGAACTCTGATGATAATGTTTGATTCCCTGTATCTGCCTTCTAAAACAATGATTGTATCCCCTGTATCTGCTAATTCAACAGCCTGCTTGATTAATCTTATATCACAATTATGACAAACCTTTATAGTCTTTGCATACGCCCAATTAACAATTGTCAGATATAAAAGCACCCAGCACCAACTTGTAATAAATGTTCTCATCACTCTAAAACTACGGTGAATTATTTTTAATGGTGATGATGATGGTCATGTTTCATATTATTTTTTCGTTTTTTAAGCATCTCAAACAGTCCTTCAAGCTCATAAATTTGTCCTCCAAGTTCTTGTTGATATTTCTCAGCAGTTTCTTTAGAAGGGAAAGCGGCGAGATTGGCACCCATCGGACTCCTTATTTGGGGACTTATTAAATAATAAGCATTTTCAGCATTCAACATACTGCCTGGATTAGTGTAATCTGCAACTCTCATTGCATACACATCCTCTCGTTTGACATATTCGTCATTTAAAAACCAGACCATACATTCAATGGCATCAAACTTATAATTCCGCCCTTTTTTAGTAATCAGTTGGGCAGAAAACTTGTTATCCACTATTGTCATCTTACAATAATCGCACTGATCAGTGCCGTATTTTATTTCTTCAAACTCAGGCGCACAAGAACCCAGTGCAAACCACAGAAGTAAAAGGGTCAGCCCCAGCACCTTCTTTCCAATCATGCCAGTTGGATTTTATGTTTAGTTTGTGTTTTATATGCAATCCAAAATGCAACTAAGGACAGCAAGATTCCCACTCCCAACAAGACTCCACCTACGGCAGGATAGGAATACACTTCAAAGTTTAGTAGTTGCTTGTATCCTATCAAAGGCGGTACATATTGCAAGGGATTGCCGTAGTCATCAACAAGCTTTATAGGTGCCGACGGGTCTAAATTTGTCCCATAATCGTATAACCACAAATAAAAGTCATACAGCCCTAAAATGCCTAATGCCGACATAAGTCCAAACCAAATCAGATATAAGAGAGGACGCCCGATGAGAGCAAAAACAATAGCTAGAATTGTCATCACACCTACTACTATCGGAAAAACAGTAAATTCCCACATCTCATCAGGTTTAGGTAACGGCTTCATTCCAACATAGTGGTTTAGAATATCAATATTTTTTAAGTCACCAGGTTTTACACCTTCTAGATGGTCTATGTATATGTACATTCCCAAGCCGTCTGGATATTGAGGTGCGGTTAAGTCTATTCTCCACATTGGGAGGAAAAACAACGATGCAGTGAAGAGACCGGCAAGGACCATTAAGATGCGTGCTATGACCTTCATTGTTCTGGGATTTTAAGGGTTTGAAGTTTATCGTTCTTATTTTTGTTTGAAAGGAAGCGTAAAAAATATGAGAGGAGCCCCCGTCCCGACCACAAAGGGCCGGAACCAAGGACTCCCCGGTGCTGGGTGCTAACCCTGGGCATCACTACTCAATTATCACTTCCCCAATTGGTTTGTCATCCAAGGTAATCTTCATAGGAACGTCAGCACCAGCTGGAGAAACACGGACATATCCCTGCATTTCCTGGTGCAAGGCGGAACAGAAGTCTGTGCAGTAAAATGGATAGACACCTGGTTTCTTAGGTTCCCATACAATTGTTTCGGTCTGACCAGGCATAACCAATACTTCAGAAGTGTTAGCACCTATGATAGCGAATCCGTGTGGAACGTCAAA
>JAJRPU010000149.1 GCA_024280615.1 Bacteroidota bacterium
GGGGCGATGCGTTCCGCACAATGGATAAAAGCAAAGATGGAAGGGATTGGTCTCTATCCTGCTTTTGAAAACGGTTATTTTCAAACTTTTCACTTCCCTTTTAACATCATAGAAGATTTCAGTATTAATAAGTCGTGGCAAGTGGGCAAGGATTTTTGGTTACACAACAAAAGCCCAGAGGGTTCCTTTGAGGGTAAAATTTACGAAATCCCAGAGAAATTATTAAAAGAAATCCCTGAGAATAGTATTTCGGCTATTAAAGGAATTATCAAGAAAAATCAAGGAAAGTGGCTTCTTTTCCATATTCACGATGATACAAATACGGAATGGGAGGGTATGGCACTGGCTCTGGCACAAGTGCCAACACCAACATCAGGAATTATAATTTGCAAAGGGAAAGAATTACCACCATACGGAATACCGGAAGGAGAACCCTTTAAGAACCCCGTGTTAACTATCACACACAAGGCAAGCCAATCTATATCAAAAAAGGACATACTTAAAATCACTATAAAAAGCCGATTTAAGGAGAATCAAGAGGCTGTTAATGTGGGAGGATGCATAAAACCAATTGATTCAATGCAGAAAATGATTCTTCTTACTGCCCACTACGACCATCTGGGACGTCTCAAAGACGCTGTGTTTCACGGGGCACACGACAATGCATCCGGAACGGCATTTATGCTTGCTCTCATAGACACATTGAAAACTCTTAATCTGCCTATTAATGTGTGTGCTGTGGCTACGGGAGCCGAAGAGACCGGTCTTAACGGGGCTATTCACCTTTCTGAAAACTTTCCTGTGCCACTGGATAGTATTGTTTTCTTGATAAATCTTGACCTGTGGGGCACTGGCAATGAAGGAATTATGGTAGTGAATGGGAAGATTGACACTGTTGCATTTGCAATATTGGACTCTCTGAATAAAGATTGTAAGTGCCTGCCACAGCTCAAAGCCCGAGGTATTTCAAGGGCTAGCGACCATTGGGCATTTCAAGAGAAAGGCATGAGAACGTTTTTCATCTACACTCTTGGCGGGAATCCCGGCTATCACGTCCCTGATGACACCATAGACAGGCTTTCCTTCAAAGCAATCAATGGAGGGCTGAGACTTCTTACTGTTTTCATAAAGGCAATTTCGCAATAAAAAATGTTTTTACTTTTGCTTAAAGGCATTTGCTATGCTTGATAAGGAAATGTTTGCCATACTAAGCAGGGAGTTAGACAGGCAACGGCGGGGGCTTGAACTTATTGCATCTGAAAATTTCGTAAGCATACAGGTTCTCAAAGTGATGGGTTCATGGTTAACTAATAAATATGCTGAGGGACTTCCTGGAAAGAGATATTATGGAGGCTGTCAACACGTGGATGAAGCAGAAGAACTGACGAGGCAACGAGCAAAAGAACTCTTTGGAGCAGAATGGGCAAATGTGCAACCACATTCGGGAGCCCAAGCGAACATGGCTGTTTTCTTCGCTGTCCTGAAACCCGGAGACACCTTCCTTGGCTTGAACTTAGCCCATGGGGGACACCTAACTCACGGAGCACCCGTCAACTTCTCAGGTAAGTATTTCAATCCTGTGTATTATTCCCTTGACCCTGAAACAGGTCTAATCAACTATGATGAGATAGAACGGCTTGCCCACGAACACAAACCCAAATTGATTATAGCAGGGGCTTCTGCATATTCAAGGGATTGGGACTATGCCAGAATGAGGCAAATTGCCGATGAAGTGGGAGCGGTACTAATGGCTGACATAGCCCATCCCGCAGGACTAATAGCAAAGAAACTACTCAATGACCCGTTGAAGCATTGTCATGTGGTAACTACCACGACTCACAAGACTTTAAGGGGACCACGAGGCGGAATGATTATGATTGGCAAGGACTTTCCCAACCCGATGGGCATCACCACCAAGAAAGGAACAATTCGCAAGATGAGTTCTGTACTTGATAGTGCTGTGTTTCCCGGAATTCAAGGGGGACCATTAGAACACGTTATTGCCGCTAAGGGAGTGGCATTCTATGAAGCATTGCAACCATCTTTTGAAGAATACGCCCGGCAGGTAATTGCCAACGCTAAAGCGATGGTTAAAGCCTTTCAGGAACTTGATTATCACATTGTTTCAGGGGGCACCGACAACCACCTGTTTCTTATAGACCTACGAAACAAAGGCATTACTGGAAAAGAAGCGGAAGAAACCCTTGAGAAAGTTGATATTACGCTGAACAAAAACATGGTTCCGGGAGATGACAAATCACCAATGATAACTTCCGGCATCCGAATTGGAACACCTGCAATCACAACAAGGGGAATCACCACCGAGCACATTCCTAAGATAGTTGAATGGATAGACCGGGCTTTGACCTATAGGGATAATGAAACAGAACTAAAGCAAATCAAGAAGGAGGTAAACGAATTCATGAGGCAATTCCCGTTATATCCAGAGGTTGACACAGACCCGTTCTTCGCTGAACTGCTTTGAAAATAATGGGAAAGATGCGTCTGCTAATCATAATAGCACTGCTGCTAAGTGTCTTAGCATGCACTTCAAAAAGGGAGAAATATCTTGAAGAAATAAGGCAAGTGAAACAACAAGTCTTTGACACTGCCAAAATTCCAACTGCAAAGGAAATGGAACTGCTTGCCGAAATGTACCTTGAATATGTCAAGGAGTTTCCAGAAGACACAATTAGTCCATTGTTTATGCTTCGGGCTGCTGAGCTCTTTAAGCTGTCCGGGAAGCCTGCCAAAGGGTTTGCTCTTCTGGATTCTGTCTATGTTAAGTATCCCGATAGCAGATGGGCACCATATGCTCTTCTTACTGCTGCAATCTGGTATGACCAAGAGGCAAGGGACATAGCCCGAGCTCGTCAAAAACTGCTTATAATAATTGAAAAATATCCCGATTCTAAATTTGCCGACGACGCCCAGAAAATGCTTGACCTGCTGGACAAGTCGCCAGAGGAGATTTTGGAGATGCTGGAGAGAAAAGATGAACATAATCACAATATTCCATAAAATTTCACACAAATGTAAAGGTACATTTTACCAGATCCTCCACTTTCAAATACGCTTTTCGGACTTTTACTTTTGCTTGTATCCCCTCAATTTTAAGGTTTCGTTTTTGCCGGTACATTCCTGTCGTAACTACGTTACCTGTATTAGCCACAACTACGGCTATCTTTGATAAATTTTCCCAGCGAATTCCTCTTTCTCTATACTCACTTCTTAATTTCCTTATTGTGCTTTGAAGCTGCTTAATCGCGTCTTCTACATGATTACCTTTCAATTCTATAAATACAATTTTAATTATGTTATCAAAGGAAAACTCTACTATTGCATCACAATGTTTTTCTCCTCTTTCAAATGTGAGCTTGTCTTTTGGGTCATACCACTCATATTTGAGGAACTTATTGCTTTCCTTAACTATGTAGCCTTTTCTTTGGCTATCATAATCTATCTTACCTTTTACCCCAAAGGCTTTATTATTCTCTTCTACTATCACGACTTCTCTTTCCGATGCCATACAAAACTATTGTTTTTGTGCCAGAGACAATATTTTATCTATTTCGTCAGAAACAAATTCCATCACTAAATCAATAACATTAGCATCAACCAAACCATCCTTTCCTATCAAATCCCTAACCTCTCCATCTTTTACCTCATAAACTGAGACATCATTCGGACTCATCCAAATGTCTTCATACTCTTTCTTCAATGCAGCTGATTGTGAAGCTTGAAATTCCTTCCAAGCCAAGAGAAGATTATTTACAGCACTAATAATATATGGACTATGTGTAGTTAGGAAGAACCGTGTCCCAATTTTATTCCTAATAAACGAGAACAAATATACTAAATCTATTTGCCTTTTGGGAAACAAGTGAGCCTCTGGTTCTTCTATAACAAAAAGCAAATTTTTTTTCTTCATAGCCACAGCCTTCCTCAGAAACAGAAACACAGGAAACAATTCTTGCTGTCCTGAAGATAGGTAATCTGGGTCCCACGCTAGAGACTCATCACGGCTTTTTAATACTACACGCTTAACAGGTTTTACTGCTATATCCATATACCCCTTCAAAATCTTCTTTTCAAATTCCACAAATTCTTTATAAACCGGATTATTTTTATAAAACTTATCACTGCCTTTCATTAACCATTCTTCCGCCAAATTATATTCGTTGACAAAATCAATTAACAACTTATCTGCTATTTCGCTAATTTTGCTAAAATCTAACATTTTTCTAATATAAAGAAACATTGAACGACCATGTGGCAAATACAAAACAGAAGGAAGTTCTTTTCCCTTGAGCTCCGATTTTAGTCCTGCTAAAACAAATAATATCATTAGACTCAAAAGAAAATCCACATCATTTATAACCACTGTCTGTCCTCCAATGTCCTTCGGAGGCAACGATTCAGGCTTCAATGAATATTCAAATAAATGCTCAATAGCTTTTACAAATCCTTCGTCAAAGTGTATCTTCTCAAGTAATTCAGATGGTAAATCCGCATTAATATTTATATCTACGCTGTCCTTAACAATACGCATATCAACAAGTGTGAAATCTCTTATTAAATACTTTATATTTGCCTCTAAAGGGTATATTTTATCCGCAGGAAACACATTTAGAAATGTACCTTTTAAGTTATTTATCATCCGATTAAGTACATCTTTATATTGCTCTTTTACAGTTTTATTCCTGTTTTTTAACACGCTAATGAGCAGAATCATAAATTCAAGTTTTTTAAGGATATAATAAATTTTTGCAATAATACTCTTCCCTTCGGCATTATCTCCAATTAGAACAGTAAAAGGTTTAATTTCCAGCTCTGCTTCTTTAATTGTCAAAAAGTTTTTTATAACTACCCTCTCCATTTTGCACAAGTGCTTAATTCTAATGCTAAATTATATCAAACATGATAAATCTCCGATAAAGCATATATAATCAAAACACCAGAATATTGAACATGCTTTGACTATCTCCAGTAACTATTCTCACTACATAGATTCCTTTTGCCAGTGAATTTAAATCTATTGTATTCAAGCCTGTTTGGAGTTGTGTTTGGGGCATGATGGGTCTTCCTTGCAGGTCATAGATTATTGCTGTTGCCTGTTTGATTCCGTCAGGTAAGATTATGAAAAGCGTCTCGTCATTTATGTAGATAGTTGGTTGGTTGCCTTGCCAATTGGTGTGTTTAACAGACACGATTTGGAACGTTTGGTTGCAATATATTTCTCTGAGAGTGCCCATTGAAACGAGTGTATCGCCACCTGCCGGTGTCCAAGTTAGCGACAGATTGTTTTCTTGTTGAATTAGATTAAAGGAGTTAATTGTGTATGCACGGATAGGCTGGATATTCAAAGTTGTTGGTTCAAATAGACAACATTGGGATGGTTGTTGTGGTTTATAGGGGTGCTGCAAGGAGAAAGAGGCATAGAAACCAAAATTCCGGAGTTGATAGTAAGGGTAATTGTCATTTACTGCAAAATAAGGGATATACACTTTAAGTTCTTGAGTTGTGTGATCAAAAATAATTTTTGTGTTATAGTTTCTAACATTTACCAAATTATAAGAATAATCTGCTGCTGGTATTAACTGTTGAGAGGAGATTGTATCAAAATCTTGAGGACCGAAAGCATAAGATGATTTAATGTTTCCTGTGTGGTCAAAGAACAACAACGTGTGGGTTTGGACAGAACTCCTACAAGCAATGAATCATTTATTTTTTCAATAGAAATAGATGAATTATAATATCCGAAAGGACGATTAGTAATTGGTTCGTTGATGACATAAGCATTTTGAATTTCTCTTGTTTTCAAGTTCAATGTTATAAGAACTGGAACGCCGAAAAACGTAGTTGTGTCCACAACATTTGTAGCGATAACAAGCAGTGAATCATTGAGGAAAGCGATGTCTGGAGTTGTTGACCAAGAAACCCAACCATCAACTCCGATATAAACAAATTTTTGAGGAGAGCAAGAGGAAGTGTCGCCAAGGGCTATAGCCAAATAGAACGTGTCGTTTAATAACCTAATGAAGCCCAGTGTAGCCCATTTATCACGCCACACAGTTAAGTTAGTAAATATTGAATACTGCACAATCGGAGAAGTGTCCACACGGAAAACAACATCACATAAGGAAGATGTGAGAGCCGAAGTTGAAAGGAAAACAAATTGCACGTACGGGAATCCAGACGCAGTATTATTATCAAGTTGCTTGCCTGCCTGCATTACTACCATATACTTGTTATTATTAATTGGAGCAACACCCACAATCTGCGTGCTCCTTGAATTATAAATTGGTTCTCCTTTAGCAAATACTATGTGACTGGGAATCTGTTCCGCCAAAAGGGTTGAATCAAAGAAATACAAAAACCCCGCATAATATTTATTTCTATCCCCACTCAAATAGGAAATATTAAGAGGCAAAACATAGGTATTTTCAGAAATCTTAACATCGCCTGAAGCAGTAAGATAAGGAGACTCTAAAGAACTTCCCGGATTTACTATAAATGCCTTTTGATATCGCTCATTATGAATAATTAGTCTTGACGTAGAATAGCTTATGATTGGAAACTCAGAAAAGTTCATATTTCCAAAAACGTGCGTAAATGTTCCAATAATTGCCGTAGTATCATCAATGTATTTATAGGATGTGTCTTGAAACAATTGACAATGTGTGATTTGCTGAGCGTTGACTAATGAATGTGCACTGAAAACAATCACAGCTACAACGACTTGTTTAAACAAATTAGCGGCTTTCAATTTCAACAAAGGAATCTCAATTTCTTTATACACAGCCATCTATGCCACATTTTTATTAGAGATAACGTATTTAATTCTGAATTGGTTTAAAGTAATATTAATTAAGCTATGTTTTAATTAATTTAAGTTTTCTTTCTTTCCATTCTTCAATTTCTTGCCAAGATCGGGTATTTAGGATATTTTCTGGGGTGCACCAAGCTCGTCTGGCTATTTTGACTGCGATTTCCATGAAGAAGAAGTTGCTATTGTAGTGTGCGTCTGTTGCAAGGGTTAGCATGACACCTGCTTGTCTGGCTTCAAAAGCGAGGTTATCGGAAAGGTCCATTCTGTCTGGCTGTCCGTTTATTTCAAGAGCGGTTCCTGTTTTCAGGCAGGCTTCAATTATTTTGGGAAAATTCAACGGATACGGGTCTCGTTGTCCAATTATTCTACCTGTTGGGTGTCCGATTACGTGAACATAGGGGTTATGACAGGCTTTGATTATTCTGTCTGTGTTATCCCTGTTGAAATGGGAATGTATTGAAGCGACCACGAAATCCAATTTTTCAAGGATTTCATCGGGGAGGTCCAGTGTTCCATCTGGTAGAATGTCCACTTCAGCCCCTGCTTTAACGAAGTCCGTTCCTAACTCTGCATTTATTTTCTTGATTTCTTCAATTTGTTTAAGGAATCGTTCTGGGGTTAGTCCGTTTGCTACGCGAACTGCCTGTGAGTGGTCAGTGAGAACAAAATACTCATAATTGAAGTTTTTCATAAGGAAGTCTGCTATTTTGATTATTGGGAGGGACCCATCGCTCCATTCAGAGTGGGATTGCATATCTCCCTTAATGTCCTCAAGGGAAACAAGATTGGGGATTTCATGTTTCAAAGCCAGTTCCACCTCTCCCCTGTTTTCTCGCATTTCAGGGGGAATCCATTGCATTCCGATAGCATCGTACACTTCTTCTTCTGTGGCACCGGCTATTTTTTCGTTCGTGTCTATTCTGAAAACTCCATATTCGTTTATTTTTAACCCTTTTTCACGGGCTATTTCTCTGACTCTCACATTGTGGTCTTTGCTTCCCGTGAAGTATTGCAATGCCGCTCCCCATTCCTCAGGGATTATAACCCTTAGGTCAACTTGTCTGTTCTCTTCGTCGGAGATAATGCTTGCTTTAGTGGTTCCTGCAAGGATGACCTCTTTGACAGAAGGGAGTTTTGTAAATGCTTCAATTATTTCATGATGGTGTTCTCTGTTAGCACTGACAAGGATGTCTATGTCGCCAATTGTTTCCTTGCCCCTTCTAAGACTTCCCGCAACTTCAATGTTCAGGATTTTATCACCAACTTTTTCTTTCAATTCAGCAACCAAAACTCGGGAGATTTGGAGTGCTTTCCAATATAGGATTCGTTCTTTTGATTGTTGCAAGAGTTCCAAGCCATGTAAGATTTTTTCTATTTTCTTTGGACCAAAGCCTTTTAGTTGGGCTGCCTTTCCGCTTTTGAGCACTTCTATGAGTTGGTCCTTTGTAGTTATACCGAAAGCGTCATGAAGTGTTTTAAGTGTTTTGGGACCCAATCCGGGCACTTCCATTAGTTCAATGAAGTCAGGAGGAACCTGTTGCCTGAGTTCTTCATATTTTTTCATTGTTCCTGTTTCAATGAATTCTTTTATTTTTTCAACTGTTCGTTTCCCTATGCCGTGAACCTTTGTTAAATCGTGGTCCTTCATGTATTCTTCTATATCCACAGGTAGGCTACTTATTATCTGAGCTGCCTTTTCGTAAACTCGTGCCCTAAACATGTTTTCTGTTCCGCCGAGATATTCGCTCATTGATGCCATTTCTTTGAAAATTCTTGCCAATCTTCTGTTTCGTGGTGTTGACATATCTCATTTATTTTCCTACTAATTTACCTTACATTAAGGAAAGAACTGGTTCCCAAAGATGGTCGTTAATAAAAATGGACAAAAAATTAGGAAGTTATGGCAATAGTTAAAGAACAAGAGGCTGTGGTGCCTCATGAAGCAATATTATAGAAAACGCTAAAGAAAAATTATGTCCAATGCACTGCTTGTCATCACTGGTGTGCTATTAAGCCCGGGGAAAACGGCAAATGCGGAGTTAGGGTAAATATTGACGGGAAGTTGTATCTTGCTGTTTATGGGTATCCTGCGGCGATAAATGTTGACCCTGTGGAGAAAAAGCCTCTTTTCCATTTTCTGCCCGGAGAATTAATTTTAAGTTTAGGGACTGTTGGCTGCAACTTCTTTTGTGCTTTTTGCCAGAACTGGGACATTAGCCAATGGCGACAGATTGAGGTTACGGAAGACGGGAAGGTAACGGGCGTGAGAGGTGTGTATGTTCCGCCGGAGGGAATCGTGGCATTGGCAAAGAGATATAACTCACGATTAATTGCATATACTTACAATGAGCCTACTGTGTGGGTGGAATATGCTTATGACATAGCAAAATTAGCTGTTCAGGAAGGGATGCGGAACGTGTTTGTGTCCAGTGGGTTTGAAACTCACCACCTATGGAATTTGATGGGTGACTACCTGCATGCCATTAATGTGGACCTTAAATCTTTTTCAGATAAGTTTTACAAAGAGATATGCGGCACGAGATTAAAGCCAGTTCTTGAAAACATTGAGTTTCTGGGCACTAAGATGAAAGACAAAATATGGATGGAGATAACAACCCTTATAATTGACGGATATAACGATTCAGAGGAGGAACTCCGTGAGATTGCACGGTTTATTGCTTCTATTAATAAAGACATTCCTTGGCACATCACTGCTGCCCATCCTGACTATAAAATGACAGATATAAAACACACGCCCCACAAAACACTTTTGAGGGCTTATGAAATAGGCAAGGAAGAAGGCTTAAATTATGTATATGTTGGAAATGTCTCGGACCCAAAGCATTCATCAACTTACTGTCCCAATTGTGGGGAATTACTTATATGGCGGGATTGGTACCGTGTTCTTGAATTATGGAAGGAGAGGGGCAAGTGTCATAGGTGTGGTACTCAAATCCCGGGGATATGGCAATAAGAAAACCTGCTGTGGCTGGATATTTTTATCCTGCTGACCCGAAAGAATTGCTTTCTATGCTTGATGCAATGGTTCCAGAGTTAAGCGATGAAGCTGTTTCGCCTGTAGCCCTTGTTGTTCCGCATGCTGGATATATATACTCTGGACCGTTTGCTGGACAGGGCTATGCATTGTTAAAGCCGCGTAGCAAGCGTGGTGTTCCGCCGACGGTGTGGGTCCTTGCCCCTTCACATTTCTACCCCTTCCAAGGAGTTAGTGTGGGACCATACACACATTGGGAGACGCCGTTAGGAATGGTTACTGTGTCTCCAAAGGCTCAACAATTGCTTCATTCTGCACCGGGTTTAATAACTGACGACCCTCTTCCGCATGTGCGTGAACATTCCCTTGAGGTTCAGTTACCCTTTTTACAATATGTTTTAGGCAATTTCTATTTAGTGCCATTAAGTTTTGGCGACGTTGACATCCCGTCCATCGCTGAAGTAATAATGCACCATTTAGACCAGGAAGACATAGTTATTGTATCCACAGACCTGAGCCACTATTACCCTGACCACATAGCCCGACAACTGGACCGTGAAACTCTTGAAGTGGCACTATCGGGGGATTGGAAAGGCTTGCTTAGTAGAGAAGCATGTGGCAGGTACCCCTGGGCAACGGGGGTTTATTTAGCCAACCAGAAAGGTTGGAACCCTAAGGTAATTGCCTATGGGACCAGTGCCGACACAGCCGGAGATGCTTCATCAGTGGTGGGATACGCAACAGTGGGGTATTGGTGAGATGAATATGTTATCAGTCTTTGGTTCCTTTTAGCCATGAATCAAGAGTTGGTCTTGAAATACCAAAGATTTGCGCTGCCTTTTTCTTATTGCCTGCATATTTTATCATTTCCTTAGCTACTAGTTCTTTTATCTCGCTAAGGATTAACTCATAGATTTTTTCTTTTTCAGATGGTTCTTTGTTAACATACTTGGTAATCAATTGGTAAAAAACATCACTTTGTTGTTGGTTCGCTACAATCGGCTGAAGCATGTATTTTTCATATTGCTGTTTAGCAAAAAGGAAGGGCGATTTTATTTTAAGGAGTCTACGGGTCTCTTCATCAAATTCCAAGGCACATTTATAATTAATAGCAATTCTCTGGAGGTCTCGATGATTCCCATATAAGGGAATTCGCTTAAGCCAGTTTAAAAGCCGTTTATCATTTGCAAACACATCTTTATACTTTTCAAATTTAAGTCCTGGGATAATTTCTTCTAAGAAGATCTTAGGTATTTCTTCTCGCGTTTCCCTAAGAGGGGGCAATTCAATTACTAATTGGGAGATTCTGTCATAAAAATCAGGGAGTAAATATCTTGTCAATTCTTCAACAGGCCTGTTTGTAGCAAAAATAACTATACAGCTAACCTTTTCTTCTTCACTACCGCCTAGCTTTCTAATAGTGAACTGATTATTTTCGTCTGTTTGTAAAGCTAGTAACAGTTTTTGCTGTACTTCGAGGTCAAGGGTATGAATTTCGTCTAAGAATAATATTCCTCCACGTGCTTGCTGGAAAAATCCATCTCTGTCTTTATTAGCTCCCGTAAATGCACCTTTGGCATACCCAAATAGCAAACTTTCAGCTAAATCTACATTTCCCTTGAAAGAAGCACAATTAACTGTTATTATTTTTTCATATCCCTGTTGCTGAGCAGCTTTCCTCGCCCAATATGATTTTCCTGTACCACGTTCACCGACCATCAGAATCGCAAACCCTTGTTTTAAATAAGTTGCTAATATTTTATTGACTGCTTTCCTCCTAGGTGTTGCTGGTTTAACATATACTTTTGAAACCTCTTCATGTATCTTAGCCACTAGGTCTGATGGCAAGGAATGTAACTTAAAATTTTTGAATCTCTTGTATGGGTCACTTTGTTCCTTGCGTGCTGCAATCATAGCCACTCTCGTAACATCTATTATACCACTATTTAAAACAGTAAAAAATGCAACTAAGGGATAAGCCATAGCAAACACGGGATTTACAACTATGAAATGATTCTTATCTTTATATAAGAGGGAGTTTAACAGCTTACTTGCTATCTTTGAATGGGCAATATAATCGCTGTAATTGGCTACTTCATCTGACTTATTAATAAATTTTATTCTTTCAATATATTCTTTAGGGATATTACTATAATTTTTGAACCACCATATCTGATCCTCCACACTATAAAAATGCATAAATTTCCATACCTGCCTTTTGACCTCATTCTTACAATCAAGAGAAATATTCAATTTATCAATATACTCAAATTGGTCTTGTAATGTTTTTATTTTCTTGTTTTCAAGTATATCGTGCCAAATACTTCTAACGTTATCTGGCAATTTGTATTCATTTAGAACCCTATATCTTGCTTTGAATATCGCATCTGTATGCGAATATGTTGTAATTATGTCCTTGTATATATCTGAGTTAACATACAAGTAATAAACCTCATCAAACCAAAATCCGTCTTCAGAACGTTTGTGCCTATTAAACCATTCATTCATTTCTTCTTGACACACCAAATCTGACTCAAAAGATTGCATTGATAGTAATTCTTCTTTACTCACTGCACCTGACGCAAAAGCAGATAGTATATGTTTGAAATAAGCTATTCCATGAGTTAGGAAATGCCACTGAACATAAATAATCTTAGTTTCTTTCATACTGTGTTTTATACAAAGGTAAGTATTTTTTACATAATGTAAAGCTAACTTTGCACTGCATTCAGATATTTATATAAATAAACCACTGATTTACAGCAACTTTTATGTTTTGGCATAGTTTTTGTCATGTAACTTTTATGAAAAGCAAAATAGAAACAGATGAAGAAAGCACATAATACAGCGGACAAATTCCTAACTGTCAACTTCCACTTGACGAAGGCTTGCAACATGCGATGTAAATACTGCCATAGTCAATTTCACTATACAAAAGGAAAGAAATTAGTCAATTTAGACGAGATACTACGAATCATTGACCTACTCGTAGCAAGTGAACGATTTGATAGGGTAAATTTTGTTGGAGGAGAACCGTTATTACTAAAGGATATAACAAAAATTATTGAGTACTCATACAAAAGTGGTTTATATGTAAGCATTGTTACAAATGGTGTATTTCTCACGCATAATTTCTTAGAAAAAGTAGCGAAAAATTTGCGAGTGATAGGAATCAGCATTGACTCACTAAATAAATGGACTAACTGGCAGATTGGAAGGTATTTTAAAAATAACGGTAAAATAACAATCCCTGATAAAGAATTCTACTTAAATAAATGTCAGTTAGTAAATCGTTTTAGGGTTCCGTTAAAGATAAATACTGTGGTTTCTAGAGTGAATATTGACGAAGACTTTTCTGAATTTATTTTAAATGTTCGTCCTATTCGTTGGAAGCTTTTTCAACCTTTGGAAATAATAGGGGAGAATAGCATTCAAGGTTTTGAGATAACAAAGCAAGAATTACTTAATTTTGCAAATCGACATATACAATATGGTATTTCCGAAAATATAGTAGTACCAGAAAGCAATGACATCATGAGAGGTTCTTATGTAATGATTGACCCAATGGGAAGATTCTTTGATTCGGTGAGTGGCTTTTACAATTTATCTGAAAGCATCTTAAAAGTGGGGGTTGAAAACGCTTTACAGCAAATCAACTTTTTCCAGAGCAGATACTTACAAAGAAATGGAACATATTACCAGCAGATTCCACTAACAATGTTAACCCAATAAAATCAAGTAAAAATGAGAATTTTAAAGGTTATTCACGGCTACCCGCCTTATTTCAATGCTGGTTCAGAAGTCTATTCCCAGTCCTTAGTAAATGAACTTAAGAAAAGGCATGATGTAGCTGTGTTCACACGAATAGAAAATCCTTTTGCTCAAACATTTAAGATTTATAAAAGTGAGGAAGACGAAATTACTTTTTATCGCATAAACATGGCAAACTCCAAAGATGGATATGATCATTCCGAAGTGAATTATGAATTTGAACAAATATTAAAAGAATTCAAACCAGATGTAATACATATTGGACATTTGAATCATTTATCGCTGGGAATAGTAGATGTGGCGTATGAATATGGTATTCCTATGTTGTACACATTGCACGACTATTGGTTAATGTGTCCAAGGGGCCAATTTTTGCAAAGAAATTTTTCAAAATGTGCATTTTATGAGGTATGTGATGGACAAGACGACATTAAATGTGCAGACAAATGCTACAAGATGTATTGGCACGATGAAGATGAACGTAGGGCTTATGCAAAATGGATAGGTAACAGAATGCGTAGAGTTAAGGAAATTGTGAATAAGATAGACCTATTTCATGCACCATCAAGATACTTAATGAACCGTTTCATTTCAGACTTTGGCATTCCAAGAGACAAGATTTTTTACCTGGATTATGGATTCCCAGCGGATTATCTTAAACCAGTTAACAAACAAACAGATCAACGAGAAGTCTTTACTTTTGGTTATATAGGAAGGATAATTCCCGCCAAAGGACTTCATCTTCTGATTGAAGCATTTAAACAAATTACACTACCTGCAAAACTGATAATTTGGGGAAGAATGGATGCTCAAACAAGATTTGCTATGCAACAGTTGGCAGAGAGTAGCAAAAATTCCATTGAATTCAGGGGAGAATATGTAAATCATAATATAGCAGAATTAGTCTTTTCTCATGTAGATTGTATAGTGGTTCCTTCAATATGGGCTGAAAATTCGCCGTTAGTAATTCACGAGGCTCAAGCTTGTAAAATTCCAGTAATCACAGCTGACTACGGCGGAATGAAAGAATACGTCAGACATTTGCATAATGGTTTGTTGTTCAAATTTAGAGATATGCACGATTTGAAGGATAAAATGGAATTCGCTATTAAAAATCCACAATTGATGAAAGAACTTGGGAAAAAGGGATATTTATACAGCGAATCCGGCGAAATCCCTTCAATTGAAGAACACTGTAAAAAATTAGAAACAATTTACGAAATGCTCGTAAAAAACAAAATTTTTAAACTAATTAACAATATTGAACAAAAAACTACTGTAAATCAATAGGTAATGAAAGGCAGGATTAATTTGTGGCGGATAACTCTTGACACTAATCCAGAGGACTGCAATCTAAGATGCATAATGTGTGAGGAACATTCTGAATTTAGTAATTTCAAGCAAAAGCTGTATGAAAAATTCGGCATAAAA
>JAJRPU010000150.1 GCA_024280615.1 Bacteroidota bacterium
CCAAACGAAATACCTATTGTATACCCACACCTTGGCAAAGATGTTAAACCGGGAGAAGAAATACTATTTGATGATGGCAGGATAAAAGTTGAGGTTACGGAAGTGGTTAGCAATGAGCGAGTTAAAGCAAGGGTCATTTATGGAGGGAACCTATATCCCAAAAAGGGAGTTAATTTCCCTCACACTGACCTATCAGTGCCTGCTCTAACAGAAAAGGACCTGAGGGACATTGAATACATTCTTCAGAGACCGTTCCACTGGGTAGCACTCTCTTTCGTAAGAGAAGCGAAAGAAGTGAGGCGATTGAGGGAAATTCTCGCCGAAGGAAGACCAGAACATCCACCAAGGATAATAGCCAAGATAGAAAAACCGCAAGCAGTGGAAAACATTGATGAGATAATTGAGGAGGCGGACGCCATAATGATTGCCCGTGGCGACTTGGGGGTTGAACTACCCGTAGAAGAGTTGCCTATTATCCAAAAAAGGATCATAACAAAGTGCATCAGGAAAGCAAAACCAGTTATTGTAGCCACACAAATTTTTGAACATATGATAAACAATCCAATGCCCACTCGGGCTGAAGTGAATGATGTGGCTAATCTTATATATGATGGGGCAGATGCCTTAATGCTTAGTGCCGAGACGTCCATTGGTAAATATCCAGTTCTGGTAATTGAAACGATTAGCAAAATAATTGAAGAAGTTGAAAGAGAAGCAGAAGAAATTTATCTTCCCATTGTTGGGACGAACAAATGGGGCAGTTGCCCACAAAAAGATTCACCCACATTCCTTTCAGACGTCGTCTGCTATCATGCTTGCAAAATGGCAGTTGAAACAGATGCAAAAGCGATTCTAAGCATGACTTACAGTGGATATACTGCCTTCCAGATGTCTAGTTATAGACCAAAACCACCTATATATGTTTTTACTGCTAATAAATTTTTGCTTGATGCTTTAAACCTTGTTTGGGGCGTCAGAGTGTTCTATTACAACAAGTTTGATTCAACTGATCAGACCATTCATGATGTTCAGGGAATCCTTAAGAATTTGAAATTAGTAAAGCCCACTGATGTGGTAATCAACACTGCAAGCATGCCCATTCAAGCAAGGGGCAGAACAAATATGGTAAAAATCAGTGTTATTGAGTAGGATTGTTCTGATAGGCAGTTGTCCGAGCAGTGGGTCCACATTGCTTGCCGACCTGTTGGATAGCACGCCAATTAGTGCTTGTGGTCCTGAACTTGGGCTTTTCGCAGTGAAAAAATTTTATACTTCTTGGGAGAAGGGACGCTTGATAACAAGGGATATATCAGATTCACCGTATCTTCTCTATTCCCAACTGAACAAAGAGAATCTTAGTGGCTATGGCATTGACTTAAAAATCCTTGAGTTCATTTTCAAAAATTCTAAGAATCTAAGAGAATTCACAACAGAATTTAGCAATTGGTTCATTGCTCTGCGTTCCAGAGCATCCAACGCTATCACTTTTGAAAAAACACCGCAAAACATAGACACAATAAAGATTTTCCTTGAAAAAGATGAGAGTGCAAGGGCAGTAATAATCCTTAGGAATCCCTTATACATCTTTGATTCTCTTATCAGACGAGATTTCTCTCCGTTCCTTGCTTTCCTGACTATTGCCCATTGCTTCCAAATTGCATATAACTTGAAAGACCACGACCGTGTGCTTATAGTCAAATATGAAGATTTGGTTTCGCAACCCTTTCAAGCAGTGAAAAAAATCCTTACCTTCTCTGGAATTCCCTTTGACGATGAAGAAACCTTCTGGAAAATGTTTAAAAACAACACATATCGCTACTATCACGACAGGCTTAGAGACGTCATCTTATTCAAAAATGCAGTGTGGAAACAATGGACCGTGCAAAAAACAGGGACTATAAAGAATGCTAACGACAGGGAAATTCCCAGAAGGATAGAAAAATTGTTTAGCCGTGGACTGAACACAAACCTTGAGAAGTTCAAAATTTCAGACCTTAATGGTATATTCAAATTCTTTGGATATGAATTTCAAAAGCAAGAAGAACTTTTGCCTTTGAATCCTTCTTTCAGAGAAAAGGCACTCTTTCTAAAAAAGCAAATCCTTCGTCTTTTGCTATAAATTTCTAAGCCTCTCTATTTCTTGTCTTATTTCTTCAATGGCTTCTTTATTATAGATTTCTTTCCTATTGCCTTGTTTGAATGAAAATATTATAAAGACTTTTCCACCATACTTCTTCTCAAATTTACTATGTGTTTTTCTCAGCCATTCTTTCCACTTGTGTATCTCGGGCGTTTGTTCGTAAGTAATTGGTTTTATCTGTAAACCAATGTATTTATTCCCTACTTGAATGTAGAAGTCAACGTTATAGAGCCTGTCCCATTCGTCAGGCGCAGGTTTTATCTCAACTCCTAATTCTTTCTGCAACTTGCCATAAATCGTGTTAATTTCTGTTTGATAGCCTTCGTATGTCCTATCAATAACGAGACGGTAAATGTAGTTAATGCAATCTTCTTCTGTAACTTCTTCAATCTCTGCTTGAATCACCTCTGTGATTTTAACGTATAGTTTCCTGCCCAAGTCTTCCAGATATTCAATAGGCGATACGTCCAAACCCTTCTCTTTAAGGAATTCCTGTAGCTTTTGATAATAACACCTTTCCCAGTTCTCAATACTTTTAGGTTCACATTCCCTAATCCACTGTGACACGGGCCTTACATTTCTATTCTTATTAAGTCCCCATCGGTTAGTTGCCATGTTTAATATCCATTCCTTAGCCATTGCTAAGTTGTTCTTTAAGATTTATGAACCTGTTTTTATACCTGTAGTTTTCCGTCAGGTCAGGCTCTGCTATTCCAGATTTTATCAAATAAGCATTCACAAATATGCCATTTTTCAGGTACACATATGCTCTTACTTTCCCATTATCAGATGAATGCATACTATCAAACTGCAATCCCACACGCTTTTTCAAGACTTTTTTACGTAAATAATCCAATGCCTTTTCCTTATCAACAATATCAATACCTAACAATTCAACCTTTAAGCCAGTGTCCAATCTAATTGTTTTAGCATCAACTATTTCCACGACTTTATATAACCTGTCATTTTTAAATTTAAATTTATCTGGCTCAATGAGAGGTTTTGCATCTTTAATCCCCGGTACATATTCCACTTCGTCTATGTTAATAGGCTTATTTCTTTTTATTATCTGAACATTCCTGTTTTGTAAAGGTAACATGCTCTTTTTTAGCCCTAATTTCTCCTTGATTATGTCCAAATAACCTTCGTTTATTTCATATCCGATGGTATTCCTTTTCAATTCTAAAGCCACTTTAGCGGTTGTTCCGCTTCCAAGAAATGGGTCAAGAACCGTATCACCAACGAAAGAATACATTTTTATTAATCTTCTAGGTAACTCATCGGGAAACATTGCTTCGTGTCCAACCTGCTTAGCACCACCAAACTTCCAATGTCCAGAAAAATACTCTTTCCATTCTTCCTTAGTTAACTTGGATGCTTCCTTGATTTCCTTAGGCACCTTATCACCTTTCCCTGGTTTCTTGAATATCAAAATAAACTCATAATCAATTTCAATCATCCCATTTGGTGGATATGGATATGAACCCATAACAGTAGCACCACCAGTTGTGTTCATTGTAGTCTTCTTCTGCCATATTATTGAACCCATGTAGTCAAACCCTATGTCTTCGCACTGTGAAATTATTTCCGCATGCAACGGGATTATTTTATATCTACCATAAATCGCTGCCCTGGCAAATTGGTCTCCTATATTAATACACAACCTTCTGCCCGGTTTCAAAACCCTATAGCATTCTTTCCAAACCCGATAAAGGTCTTTCAAATAATCATGTAAACTTTGTCCATATCCTATCTGTGCTTCACTACCATAATCCTTTATGTGCCAATACGGTGGCGATGTAACTACTAAATCAACACTTTCATCATCAATCTCAACCATCTTCCTACTATCACCAACGATAATCTTCGCTTCCATGAGTTACCACAGCTGCTTTTGTTCCATCTTTCCTTTAATATTATTAAACCGCCGGTCAATATCTGTAGGTTTAAAATTTAAAATCAAAGCTTCTTCTATTGAATTTCTGTTATCTTCCTTAGCACCAATATGGTAAAAGTGTTCTTTAGTTATGATATTAAAATTTTTCCATAATCTGTCAATATATTCATTTTTCCTATGTTTGTTCTTAAACCATGTAGATAATATAAAC
>JAJRPU010000151.1 GCA_024280615.1 Bacteroidota bacterium
TATCTTTTTCCTCACCTTGCCTTCCCAATCTGGATTTTTATGCGTAAAAAACTACCTATGGCAATAGGATTAAACTTGAATCTTAGCAAGGACACAATTCATTTTGTTAAGGGCTATCTTCCATACATGCCCCTTAAACGACTGTTTGAGTTTTCAATGGCTCTACATATCCCGTTTACATTGGATAGTTCTGTTTATTTCCTGCTTAACCCTGCATCTACGGAGGTGTGGCAAGTGGGCAAGAAGAAAAGGGTAGGGAAAATTTCCCATAAAGTAAAGGGAGTTAAAAACAATTTCAGGAAGGTGGATTTAGTATTTGCAGGCAAGAGATTAATGGGAGATGCTTCATTCCCTTGGTGGTTCGCCACATTAAGTGGCTATAAAAACACTTATATACTTGCATTATATTATCGGGGACGGGATATGTATTTGCAAGTTATGAATAGGAGACTGGAACCTGTTGCAATCGTAAATGTATCAGATTTGGAACCATTTAAACTATGCAAGACCGAATTTGGCGATGCAAATGAGAAGATTGTAAATTGTCTTCTAGGTAATGTGTCTTTTTCACCTGATGGCAGGAAATTGGTTTGGTTCATAAACACAAGTTCTGGTGCTAAGATTTTTGAATACAGCGTTATTCTTCAATGAACATTAAGTTCAATGCCTCTATGCAGATAATATGCTATGGATTTCACCGCAATGGTTCCTGTCTCTGTGTGGAAAGAAGTAAAAAAGTTTACCTTACAGTTGTGTCTGAAACTTTAATTAACCAAAGTTTTAGTGAGATTTTGAAAAAAATTCGTATTATTGCTTCAAATAAATGTTATGCATATAGATAATTTCAAATGGTTGATTAGTGTAATTGTCCTGGTCCTGCCCATTTCCTTACTGTTTGCTAAGGGGGACTGTGGCATTTCAGGACAAGAGTTAAGGGTTTTGTTTAGTAAGGAGGCAGGTGTGCAATTGCCCCATGCCTCTTGGATAGTAGCCATTCCAGACCCCCTGGCGTTGTTTACCTACAGGTCTCAAGCCCGTGCTTTTGTGTATGAGTTCTTGCAGAACCCACGTGTCCATGAGAAAGTGGTTTTCGTTATTGGCAACAATCCTCCTGTGCCCTATGACAGGCGGGAACGATGGCTGAGGGACTTGCTGGGACGCTTCTACTATCCAATCCGTCCATTTATTGACACTATCGTGTGGGACAATGAAGGTGTGATAGTTAGAAAACTAACTCACAACATTGATGGGATGGTTTGGGCATATTTAGTTTACGATAATAATGTTCTTTATTGTAATGAGATTAAATGGCATAGGTTGGGTGGATTTATGAGGTCACTGGGCAATCAGTTAATGATGGTTAATTATGTGGACAGCATTCCAATCCCTTGCAACGATAGTGTGTCCAAATTCTGCATGTTTGACTATCCTGTTTTGAAATGGGGGACTAAATTATTGTTTGTGGGTCAGAAGCCGACATGCTTGGCTTGGTTTGATATAGAGAAGGGACGTTGGAACAAAACAGTATGTTTTGATGAGCGAGATGTGGTCAGACTGTTTTGTAAATTCTTCGCTTCAAATCCAGAAGACTGTTATTTAGTTTCGTCAAATTTTCAATATATGTCTATTATTGGCAGACCCGCATTATTTATGACTTCCTTCACAATGGATAGTAGTTATAATATCTGGGCAGGAGGCGATTTCCAAATAGTCATCCCACATAAAACAGGTAAGAAAACGACGACAGACGTGAAAGGATATAAAGCAGAGGAGACATACATATCTGTAAGTGCAACGGTCATCTATCAAATGGATACAAATTTTAATATCATTCGCATTATCCCAGTTACTGCTGACTACGATGTGCAGAATAACGTGTTTGCTGGAGAGCCAATGGTTGACCCTGCTTCCGCTCTGGAGGTTCTGGACACCATGCTGGTAACATACTGGTTTCAAAACATGTGGCTATATTCAACAATTTCATTGAGACCATTATTAGGAAAATTAAAGAAAGTGTATAAATTTTGTGGCTTTCCTACTTCACAGGACACATTCTCAACATGCATTAATTTGGGTGGTCGTCTAAATTCCAAGTTGAGCAAACAACTTCGCTCTGTGTTCTTCTACCCGATGATGACAAGGTTTAACAATACAGTTATTTTTACTTCTGGAGTGGGAGAAAATCTCTATGATGTTAAAACTGGCAAGGTGGTTGCTACCCTTTCTAAACCATTCTATCTGCCCAAAGTTAAGGAACGGCTTTCTTCATTTTTGTCCGACACACTGGCTTGCACTCAATTCGCCATCAGAGACATTAGCAGTGACGGAAAGAATCTCTACGTTTGGTTCCAATATGGTGTGTGCAACTCAACAAGACCACAATTAAACCATTTTATAGAAGTTTTTGATACTAATTACAATAGTGTTGGCTTGATTCCTTTAGATGCATACCCATCGCTACGAAAGTGCATCATTTCTTACGGAGGCAATTGGATAGGCGAACCTCTGGAAGGAAACCAAATCATCATGGGCTGCTATGATGACAAACTGAATTGCTACGTTTTGAAAATATGGGAGGTGGAAAAACGCAATGTAAAGAAAGTGGAAGTGAAAATTCATAAATAACACTCAAGCCCTGCATGCATCCTTTAATAATTCGCTAAAATATTAATTGGCATAAAGTCAGTGTTAAGTATTCACACAACATA
>JAJRPU010000152.1 GCA_024280615.1 Bacteroidota bacterium
CCCGAAGGATATGAATATGGTGCTGAGCCCAACACCTTAACTCATCCAGTGAGCCTTGCCTATCCTGGAACCCTGCCCGTTGTGAACAAAAAAGTCGTGGAGTATGCCACTTTATTAGCATTAGCACTTAACGCTGAAATAAGAAAAACTTTCTATTTTTCCAGAAAAAATTATTTTTATCCTGATTTGCCCAAAGGTTATCAAATAACTCAATATGACATGCCAATCTGTGAAAATGGATATTTGCATTTCAAAATAGGAAATATCTGGAAAAAAGTAAGAATCCTGAGAGTTCAGATAGAGGAAGACACAGGTAAAAGCATTCATGATATTGACCCTTTTTACACTTTGCTTGACTTTAACCGGGCTGGCGTACCCTTGTTAGAATTAGTTACTGCTCCAGACATCAATTCCCCCGAGGAGGCTCAGGCTTTTCTTGTAGCGGTGAGGCAATTGGTTCGTCATTTAGGCATCAGCGACGGAAACATGGAAGAGGGTTCCTTGCGTTGCGACGCAAACATTTCGCTTATTCCGCCCGGACAGGACAAACCGGGCAACAGAGTTGAAGTCAAGAATCTTAATTCTTTCCGCTTTTTGAAAAAGGCTCTTGAATATGAGATTGACAGGCAAAAGAAAATATATGAATCTGGAGGTGTTGTGGAGCGGGAAACCCGGGGTTTTGATGCTGTGAGGGGCATCACTTTCCCTATGCGAACCAAAGAGGAATTGCATGATTATAGATACTTTCCCGAGCCGGATATGCCACCATTTAAAGTATCTGAAAATTTATTAGAAGAGTTAAAGCAGGAAATGCCTCCTCTGCCTTATCAACTCTGGAAAAGGTATACTGAGGAACTGAACTTATCTGAGAAAGAAGCAGAGTTTCTCATTGAAGACTTGGGCATTAGCCGATTTTTTGAGGAAGCACTTAAATTGTATAATTCACCTAAAGGGATTCTGAAGTGGTTGATGGGTCCCGTACGGGCTTTTCTGAACCAGAACTCAATCTCTATTGAAGAGTTCCCGCTGTCACCACAAACAATAGCCAAGTTGGCTGAAATAGCTGATAAAGAAATTGTTCATTTCACAGTTGCAAGTCAGAAACTGTTCCCGGCACTATTAAAAGAACCTTCAAGGGCTCCAGAACATCTAATTAAAGAACTTTCTCTTGATCAGAAAGCCGATGACTCATCCATTGAGCAGGTAGTCAGGGAAGTCCTGCAAGCTTTTCCAGATAAAATAGAACAATACCACAAAGGTAAAACTGGCTTGTTAGGACTGTTCATTGGTGAATCAATGAAAAAGTTAAGAGGCAAAGCAGACCCACGAAAAGTCAGGGAAACAGTTATAAAACTTTTAAATAATCACAAATGAGGGCTAAAAATCTGATTTTTTTTCTTTATCTAACAGTTACTTATCTGATTACACTATCATATAGTTGTCAAACACAAGAAAAATCGGAACAGGCAGACGATTCCAAGACAGTGGTAACAGGGCAAATAATAGGCTTAAACAATGCTCTCTTAATCCTTCAGAAATTTGAATATCCCCGAAGCAAATTGATTGATACTGTTCGCACAGATGAAAACGGACAATTCACTTTCAGGATAAACTTAGACACTCCAATTGTAGCTTTAGTAAGAGCTTCCCGGGGATTCTTGCCTATATATTTAGAACCGGGTGATTCAGTTACCGTATACGGACGTTTTGATAATTGGTCATATTACAAAGCTGTAGGGAATAGAGGTAGTGAGCTATTATACAGACAAATTGGTTTGCTGGCAACCACTGCTGAAGAATATTTTGGCACATCTAATCTGTTTGGACTCTCAATGCTTCTCAAGCGAAAGCCACTGGAAGACCCGCAAGTTCAAACATACTACAGACAACTGTTCCAATTTATGGACACTACAAATCATCCAGTTGCAATGTGGTTCCTATTTTTCGTTGACACAGACCGCCTCGCTGATTCAGTAAGAAAATATGCCCAAAAGTTCAAAACCACATTTGGCAACCATCCATTATATGAAGAGGTCCGCAAGATGATAACGGACAAACTCAGAACAGCTCCAGGCAGTGAAGCCCCGGATTTTTCTGCCCCAAACCCAAATGGCAAAATAATTAGGCTTTCCGAACTGAGAGGAAATGTTGTATTATTACAATTCTGGGCAAGTTGGTGCAAACCCTGCAGACGAAACAATCCCAAACTGGTTGCTTTATATGACCAATATAACGACAAGGGTTTTGAAATATTTAGCTTTTCCATAGATACGGACAGGGGAAAGTGGGTTCAAGCCATTAAAGCAGATAATCTCAAGTGGCAATATCACGCAAGTGACCTTAAGGGCTGGAAATCTCCTATTGCACAACTATATAAAATAACACATACGCCAACATATATCCTAATCTCTCCAACAGGGCATATAATTGCCTATGACATTCATCCATCTCTGCTTGAGGAGGAAGTTGCTAAGGCAATGCAAGAGTTCGGCTCAAAATAAAATGTTTTATGAAGTGTGTTATTCAACGTGTTTCGCAAGCCGCCGTCTCTATTGATGATAAAGAAGTAAGCAGTATAGGCAAAGGATTGTTAGTGCTTGTTGGTTTCAAAACAGACGACACTACTGAGCAGATTAAGTGGATGGCTAAGAAAATCCCTGTTCTTCGTGTTTTTAATGACACAGAAGAAAAAATGAATTTATCTGTTGAGGACATCGGTGGCGAAATTCTTGTTGTAAGTCAATTCACTCTATATGGTGAGTTAAAAAAAGGGACCCGCCCATCTTACAGTAAAGCAGCTCCTCCTGAAATAGCAGAGAAACTATATAATGAGTTTGTTAAAACCTTAAAAGAAAACACTAGTTGTCCGGTAAAAACAGGCATTTTTAGGGCACATATGCAAGTAAGCCTTATCAATGATGGTCCGGTTACAATAATTCTTGAACGATAGGAAGCTTAGGACGCTAGATTAACATCCAATAACCACATAGCAATAGTGAAATAAATAGCAACCCCGGTAACATCAACTAAAGTGGCAAGGAAAGGGCTGGATGCCAGTGCCGGGTCCTTCCCTAAAGCGTGTATAATCAAGGGAATTAATGAACCCATCAGAGTAGCAAAAACAATCTGGACAGCCAATGATATGCCAACAACCCAGGCGATTTTAATTAATTCAAAACCGGGTCCCAATTGAGAAGGGTCAACGACAAGAAAAACTTCAACCATTCCTAACAGTCCAAGAGTTAGCCCAAGTATAATTCCTACTCTTGCTTCATTCCATACAATCCGAAGCCAATCGGAGACAGATACCTGTCCCAACGCCAACGCCCTGATGATTTGAGCAGCAGCTTGAGAGCCTGAGTTACCACCCATTCCAGTAACAAGAGGTAAGAAAAATGCCAAAACCGCAACCTTAGAAATTAATCCCTCAAAGAACTGGATTACTGTAGCGGTTCCCATAGCCATCAGGGCAAGGATAACGAGCCACACTACTCTCCTGCGATAGTGGTCCCAAATGGAAAGCTCTTTATATTCAAATGTTTCTTCAGGAACAATGCCCATCATTTTCTCTAAATCTTCCGTTTGTTCCTCTCGCAATACATCCATTGCCTCGTCATATGTAACTATTCCTACGAGCTGCCCAATGTCATTGACAACCGGAATAGCAATCAGGTCATACTTTTCAATTTTATTAACCACTTCCTCCCTGTCTTCATTCACATGTGCATAAACAAAATCCTTTAACATAAGGTCATCTATCTTTTGAGCGGGCTCTGCAAGAACCAATTTTCTTAGAGTTAATACTCCCTTTAACTTCATATCATCATCAACAACATAGGTATAATAAATCATTTTGCGTGGGGCATCCATTCTGACCTTTTCAAGAGCCTCCTTCGCTGTCATTCCCTCATACAAGGTAGCAAAATCAGTACTCATTATACCTCCTGCAGTCTCTTCTGGATAGGCACTCAGTTTAATAACCTCTTCACGAACAGGCTTTGAGAGATAGGGTAATAGAAATGATTGTTCTTCTGGCGACAGGTCCTTAAAAAAATCAACCCGTTCGGCTGAATCAGCAAGCTCAAAAATTTTAGCAAATTGCCTTGGACCCAGATGAGATAGTAACTTTTTTTGATATTCCCTTTCTAAATCGTTAAATATTAATGCTTGTTGTTCTGGCGTAAACTTTTCAAAGAATTCAAAAAATATATGTTCTGGAAGGCTTTGTAATATTTCGGCAACCTCAACAGGAGGCTTCTGCTGAAGGACAGGTCCCCACTTATCCCACTCTGGAATTTCATGAATTTTCTCCGTCAACTTCTCTAGTTCTTCCTCCCTCTCCCTATCCTCTCCCAATATGACTTCCGTCTGCTGCACATCTACAAACTTACTGTGCTTTAACGGTTACAGTTTACTGTTAGGTTTCATTTAATTAATTTGCTTTAATTTTAAACAAAGACATCAGCAAGTCTGAAAATTAGAATGCCATGTGTAACGTAGGAGGAATTGACAGGTGGTTAAGGATAATTCTGGGATTAATTATTATTGGTGTAGGTTACTACTTGGGGAAAAATTGGATAGTAATTGCCATTGGAGCAATTCTGTTCTTAACGGGGATTTTTAAATTCTGTTTGTTATACAAGCTCTTAGGCATTTCCACGTGTCCTAATAAGAGTTAAGGCTCTGCCCTATACTTGGTTTGAGACATAAACAATTTACTTCTATCTTTGTGATAAAACGTGCATTAGAAATGAAGTATATTTTTTTGCTTTTAGGGGGAATTACTCTTCTTTCAAACGCTATCTTTGCTCAATATGATGGCAATAGAGGATGCGGAACAATCCTTCCCCCTCCTTTCATTGATTTCCTAAAGGAAAAACCATATAAGCATCTCAGGAACTTTGATTTAACAACAACATACTGGATTCCAACAACTTTGCATATTATCTGCAAAAGTGATTCAACAGCGTGTTATCCTCTTATTCCTTTCTTCCAAAACATGTGTGAGGTTCAAGCTTCCTTCCAGCCTGCCAACATTCAATTTTTCTTTCCTAACTATTATCAAGACATTGTATACCATTATTCCACTGATGCATACAACAACAATAATAATTCATTATCCATTCTCATAAACAATCACCTGCGTCAAGAAAGAATGAATATGTTCATCATAGGTGGAGACAATGCTTGTGGTGCATCATCCATTTGTGGATGTGTTAATTGCTGTGCTTTTGATGCTATAACACTAAATCCTGCATGTGTCGGTCCCAATAATACAACAATTCAACATGAAATCGGACACTGGCTTGGGCTTCCTCATCCATTTGATGAATGGTTCTCAGGGTGTAGGGAATGTGCTGATGGCTCAAACTGTGCTCAATGCGGGGACATGTTTTGTGATACAGAAGCTGATTATTTGAACTACCGTTGGGGATGTCCATATGCCGGCAACCTCACTGAACCGTCATCTTGCCCTGCCCCTATAGAAACCATTAATCCAGACCATACACTATTCATGTCCTATGCTAATGATAACTGTGTCAATAGATTTTCGGGAGAACAAATCCTGCATATGAGAGCCCTTATTCAAACAGGAGTTTCTGGATATGGCAACTGGTACGACAGAACATGGATCAAGCAATATTCTTCAACTATAGACACTATAACATGGACTGACACAATTTTGTATGGAGGAATCATAAACCACATTGCAACTTCAGGACACTTATTAATTTGGAGAAAAGCAGACAAAGCGACCCACTATCTGATAGAAGCAATTGGCTCCAATTTCATCAGAGATTGGATTGTCCAAGACACTTTCATCTTTATTCCCAAACTATCTCCAAATGATTTGGTAACAATTTACGTAAAACCACTAAATCCATCTTACTTCTGTGCTGAACCCAAGCAATTTAGAATAAACACATCATATATGGGCATAAAGTTTACTATAGATACCCCCAAATGTAGCGGTAAGGCACTAATAAACTTTACCGTGCTAAACGATACCTCTGGCGGACAACTCATCTTACACAACCTCTCCATTAATAAAGTGTCGCCTCTTAAAGAAACAGAAGTATATTCCGAAGGCTTTCACAAATTCTGGATATTTAATGCCTATGGCGATAGTGTTTTTGCTTGGGTTCACGTCCCATATATTAGCCCCAAAGTGGAAATTTCAGAATTAATAGAAACAGAAGATTCATTAATAGCATCAGTAAATATAACCCCTAATGATTCTAACGAACAGGTTTCATATAAATGGATTTTACCCTCTGGAAACATTATCTCAAGATACAGCACTAAAACAATTGCTAAAGCAGAATCAGGAACTTATACCCTCATAACCACAACATCGGAAGGATGCTCAGACACTTTGCAATACATTGTTGATAACCCTGTTATAAACGCTTCCACAACACGAGCCTGGATTAAGCAATTGGATAACAAACAATTAACACTGATAATTGAATCCCCCGACGCCTTTTCTTTTCAAGCAAACATTTATTCCAATGACGGTAAAACAGTATTTCAATTCTCTGGAACATACCCAGAAAACAACGTTATAAACCTTCCTCACTTATCATCTGGAATATATACGCTAATCATAAAACCAGAAAATAAGCCAGAAATCCAATCCAACTTTACCGTAAAATAATTCGTTGTATATCTCAGAACTGTTTTATAACCTGAATTTGGCACGCAAGTTGCATTTGCTTATGACCCGAACAGGAAAAATAATAATGCAATGAGGCATATCTTTGCAATAAGAGGAAAAGAAATTTTGATGAAGGGAATAATTGGCGTTGTATGTGCGTTAGCAATTACAATTAGTGCCAGTGCACAAACCAAGAGTGGACGTCCCAAGCCTAAACGGGTCAATTCACAATTTTCTTTAAAGGTTGAAGGATATGACGCTTTCATTAATAGGTTAATTGCCACGAGAGACGGCGGAGCACTGTTGTTAGGATACATCCAAAAAGAAGGTGGACAACAAGAAGCAGTGGCAATAAAGACTCTTGGAAATGGTCGTGTTTTATGGGCAAAACGCATCAATACAGGCGGAAATGCTCAATTGTGGGATGCTGGCTTAACCAGAGAAGGCTACCTTCTTTGTGGGTTTACTCAGACAGGGAACAACTCAGACGCATTGCTTGTCCTGCTTGACTTCAGAGGAAACCCCAGATGGGTAAAAACAATTGGTTCATCCGCCGATGAGAAAATATTTGATATGTTCATCACCCGAACCCTTGACTTTATCCTGCTTGGTATGACAAGCAGTGGTATTGGGAAGGGAGACGTATTAGCCATCAAGGTTAATTCCAAAGGCGAATTACAGTGGGCTAAAGCATTTGGTTCCACAGAATTGGATATTGCATATAGCGGTGTCCAATTACCCGACAAAGGGCTTTTATTTGCAGGCTACTCCCGTAGTTTCACAGACAATGGCAACTGGGACATAATGCTTCTTAAAACAGACCAAAACGGTCTGATTGAATGGGTCCAAACCTTTGGCACAGACGAAAATGAAACCGCAAGGTCATTTGCCCTCTCCAAGGATGGCGAGATAATCCTTACTGGTTTTACTCTTGGAGGTGGGCATGGCTTCTGGGACGGCTTCCTCGCTGTTACAGACCTCAACGGAAATCTTAAGTGGGCTAAGAGCATAGGAACTTCTGGTGATGACAGACTTTATGATGTTACGCTCACGCCTTCTGGAGAGATAGCCCTTGCAGGACAAATGAGTGGCTTAAGTGCCGTGGGTTCAGCATCTCTGCTTATAGCAGACAGGGAAGGCAATTTGAAATGGGCTAATGTCTATGCAGGCAACTCATTTCTTGGTGTTGGAACATACAAGGACAGTGTGCTCACAGGAGCAGGAGACGTCTATTCCACAGGACAAACCTATACACTCTGGGCACGAGTCCCCTATAAAGGAAAACTTAAATGCCACAATGATTCCGTCCAGCCATCCGTGAAAAACATAAACTTTAACTCCTTACTCGGGCTATTTGAAGCAACGCCCCTGACCCTCACAGAACGACCTCTATCAATCCAACCAGAAGACCTAACAGTAAAGATAGAGGACCTATGTGCAGAGAAGCCCAAGCCCAAAACAGATAAGAAACCAACTAAGGGAACTGCCTCTGGACAGAAAGCCCAACCCAAGGCAACAACCCCACAAAAAACGTCTAATAAAGCTACCTCACCAGCCAAGAAGTAATGAAGACATATCTTGCTATTCTCAGATATGCCCTGAAGTATAAGCCAAGCCTTTCATTTAGCATACTATTTAACGTTATTTCCATATTTTTTTCTGCTGTTTCCCTGACTATGCTAATTCCTTTCCTGCAGGTCCTTTTCAACAGGACTAATCCTATAACTGAGCTGCCCCCCTTCTCTCTTTCCGCCCAATGGATGCTCGCTTTTTTTAATTATCACATTGGACAGATACTGCTTAATGAAGGACCGATTGCTGCACTTCTATGGGTTTGCATTATCGTAATCGTCATGTTTTTCTTAAAGAACCTAACCAGATATCTTGGTCAATTCTTTATGGCTAAGGTCCGAAATGGCTTATTACGAGACTTGAGACAAGACCTATACAATAAGGTAATTTCTCTACCAGTTAGTTTTTTCACTTATCGGAGACAGGGAGACTTAATCTCAAGAATAACCACTGATGTTCAAGAAATTGAATGGTCAATAGTCAACATGATTGAAATTATAATTAAAGAACCATTAACAATTCTTGCGTATCTCGTTCTGTTGCTAATTATGAGTCCCGAATTAACTTTATTTATCTTACTACTTCTTCCCATCACTGGCTTTATTATAGGTCAAATAGGCAAAAGTCTTAAAAAAGAATCTGTTGAAGCGCAGAACCTGACTGGACGCCTCGCCGCCCTCGTGGAGGAAACAATCCGAGGAATAACAATTGTGAAGATCTTTACTGCCGAACAACTTCTCAGGAACATATTTCAATCTGTGAACCAGAGGCTATATAAAGCCCGCCTTAGTTCTCTCAGAAAAAGAGAGTTATCATCGCCCCTTTCGGAATTTCTGGGAATTGTTATTGTTGTGATTGTTTTATGGTTTGGAGGCAGGATGGTTTTGAGTGGTTCCTCATCTTTAACACCTGAGACTTTCATAACTTTTGTGGTAATCTTTTCGCAAATAATTAATCCAGCCAAAAGTTTTGCCACTGCTTTTTATCATATCCAACGAGGGATGGCAGCCGCAGAAAGAGTTATGGAAATCCTTCAAACAGAAGATAATGTTCCTCAGCCTAAAAACCCAGTGTATATAAAAGAATTCAAAAACAACATATCCTTTGACAATGTATGGTTCGCTTATGATGGGAAAAATTTTGTGTTGCAAAGCATAAATCTACACATCACCAGAGGAGAAAAAATTGCTATTGTTGGACCTTCTGGCTCAGGAAAAACTACACTTGTGTATCTAATACCACGATTCTACGACCCAACGAAAGGAAAGATAACTCTTGATGGACACGACCTGAGAACTCTGGATATATATTCCCTCAGAAAACTGATTGCAATGGTCCCCCAAGAACCTATTATCTTTCACGACACAATTTTAAACAATATAAGACTTGGCAATCCAGAAGCCACTATGGACGAAGTGATAGCAGCGTCAAAAGCAGCCCACGCACATGAATTTATCATAAGATTGCCGGAGGGTTACAACACCATTGTCGGAGAAAGAGGTTTAAGGCTTTCCGGGGGACAGCGC
>JAJRPU010000153.1 GCA_024280615.1 Bacteroidota bacterium
AGGCAGGCGTTCTCTGATGCCAAACATATCGGGAGGCAACTGATCGGACAAAATGGTCTCAAGAGTTATTTCACCAAAGGCACCACGAGCACTGGGAATCCGAAGCATTGTCTCTATTTACTTGTGCAGTTCTTTTATTTCCTTAGTGTGAGTGTTTAATTAGCCCAGTTTTTGTGCTATCCCAGTTGATTCCCATGCTTTCAATAAAGCAGATTCCAGTTCTGGAGTTTCAATGCGTGCATTTCGCCAAACCAAATATAACACCACGCCCAGCAGAATAATTATCACAATCAAAAGGAACTCAACCATAACACACCAATTTGTATGCTAATATACCATAAAAAAGTTGCAGCGTCAGTCGTCTATTTTAACAAAACAGCTAATTTTATATCAAAAAATAATGAATTCAGTTATTTCTTTACGTTTAATAGGAACTTTTATCACATTGGGCTTAATTTGGTCTTGTGCCGGGAGGGTATATTTGCCTACCACTTGGTTTATTCCACCTTCTGCACATAATGATAATTCACCCAAAGCATCTTTCAGAAACGAAATTTATGGTGGGATAATAGGAGCCCAATATGAAGGAGAAACAGGTTTTATGGTTGGAATCCAAAGCGGAGTTCACACAACAGGAGAGTTATTTAGGGGTGGAATATGGATGTCCGCTTGGTATGGACAATACTTTTACACTGCCCAAGGGAGCGGTTGGAGGCAGGTTCCGGGAGCCCAAATCCAAGGTTTGTTTTCTATCTCACCAACCATTTATGAAGACAATGGAAAGATTAAAAGATTAGAGATAGGTTTATGGACTGGCTTAGGAGTGGAAGGAGTTGAGGATTTTCGTAGTATTTACGACCCTATCACCCATCAATCAGTAGTTCAAAGAGAGTTCTACTTTATGCCTGTGCCAACTGGCGGTTTAGTCATTGGCTATCAGGCTGTTAATACTGAAAACTTGTCTTTTATGTTCAGATATTATCTTGGCTTAGGAGGGGGCATTGCACTGTCTTTCAGGCATAAAGCAAAATTTGAAATTGGCTTGTCAACACAAATTCTGGCTTTCACCATCAGACCAGACATGCCACCGGCTCGCCTCAGCCTCTCCTGGTGGATTAATTGAATGATTATAGTCAAAAACCATTCCCTGTATTACCGTTATATTTGAGCCGACATCCTTAAAGCTTGTCCCGTGCTTGGTTTGTTGTTCTTTTTAATTGCAATTTTGTATGCTTCTGTTGGGCATGGTGGGGCTTCTGGCTATTTGGCTTTGATGGGTTTGTGGGGAGTGCCTCCTGAATTAATGCGTCCCACTGCATTGACACTGAATATAATAGTATCGGGAATGGGAATGATGATATTTTATAAAGGAGGTCATTTGAAGTTAAAATGGTTCGCTTACTTAATTATTGGTTCCCTTCCCATGGCTATGCTTGGCTCATCATGGCATGTAGAAAGTACTATTTATAGAAAAATCTTGGGTTTCATTTTGCTCATTGCAACAGCTAACATCTCGTTGAGGGTGTGGATGAGACATAAACATGTGGGTGTAATAATTAATCTTGGCAAGCCTGCCCTCTGGAAATTTGTTATTATAGGTGCTTTTATCGGATTACTTTCTGGGCTAATAGGGATAGGGGGCGGTATAATTCTTAGTCCTTTATTGCTTCTTGCTGGATGGACGGATGCTCGCCAGACAGCAGCCCTCTCAGCACCATTCATCTTTGTTAATTCGGTTGGTGGATTGTCGGTTCAAATGTATAAAGGTGCCATGTTCGTTCCAGAGATGCCTTGGTTGGTCCTTGCCGTTATTCTTGGCGGTTTCATTGGTGCCTACGGTAGTTCGTTCAAGTTGCCTGAGATGTGGGTCCGAACAGCACTCGGATTTGTTCTGTTAATAGCAGGTTTAAAATTGGTTCTGATATGATTTCATTTCAAGAAGCCAGAAGTAAAGTAAGAGACTTGGCTGGAATAGTGCCAACACGAACTACGGAGGTTGACCTGCTGAATGGGTTGAACCGTGTCGTTGATATGGATATCGTTGCTCCCATTGATATGCCTTCCTTTGACCGCTCCGCTATGGATGGATTCGCTATTGGGTTTGCCAAAAGTTCCGCTAAGCAAGCATTTAAAATAGTGGGAGAAGTTAAAGCAGGGGAAGAACCCAATTTAACGCTGCAAGATGGAGAAGCAGTTAGGATATACACCGGTGGAATGATTCCGAAGGGTACTTATGCCGTCGTGCCAATAGAAGAAGCGGTTGCTTTACAAGACAATAACTATGTTAGCATAGACCTTACGCAGGTCAAAGAGGGACAGCACATCCGTCGCAGAGGAGAGCAGTTCAAAAGGGGAGATGTGATTTTGCGAAAGGGAACGTTGCTCAACGAAGCAGCTATTGCACTTCTCTCTTCCGTGGGAATTGAAAAAGTTAAGATAAAAGAATTCCCTGCAGTGCTTGTCCTTATTACAGGCAATGAGATAGTTATCGGAAAACGGGAAATCAGTTCAGGCAAGATATATGATTCAAATGGTATTTTGCTAAACGCATATTTGAAAAAGTGGCAGATCAAAAACAAAATTTTATATGTGAAAGACGAAAAAGAACTTATGATAAGATATATCACATCTAATATGGAGCATAGCGGTGTGATTATAAGCACAGGGGGCGTTTCCGTGGGTAAATATGACTATGTTCCCACAGTGGCAAGATCCTTGGGGTTTGAAGTGGTTTTTCACAAGGTCAGGCAGAAACCCGGGAAATCATTGTTCTTTGCCGTCCATAAACAAAAAGGCGTTGTGTGGTGGGGATTGCCAGGCAATCCAGCTGCCGTCTGGATGGGCTTTAATCTCTATGTTTTGCCGTTCCTTTTATACAACAGTGGTTATATGAATGAATTCCCAAGGACAGCCATTGTTGAAACGGTTTCCTCAATAAACAACAGTTCAGTACGCGATTGGCTAATGGCATCGCAATTCACTGATTCAGGAAGGTTAGAGATCATACCGAATCAAAGATCCGACATGTTGGGTCCTCTCATTAATAGTAAGGCAATAGCTCATATTCCAGCAGGCAAAAAAATTAAAGCTGCCGATAAAATAAACATTTTCATAATATGAATGAGCAAAGCAATATTTGTGGAGGGATTCTGTGTGGGGGGCAGGCACGCAGAATGAACGGTTTCCCTAAAGGCAATCTTGTTGTTGCAGGACTTTCAATGATAGAACGCGTTTATCGGGCAATGGAAAGGTGGTGCCAGGAAATTGTTTTAGCAGGGACGCCGGACTCATATTCCCACTATGGGATTAGAGTAATTAAAGACATTGTGCCGGGGCTTGGTCCGGCA
>JAJRPU010000154.1 GCA_024280615.1 Bacteroidota bacterium
TGGAGGAAGGTAAACAGTGGTTTGTGCCACGAATCAGGGTCAAAAGAAATCTTTAGATAGGGGCTCACACGTCCATATCTGTTCAGAGCATCAATGCCAAAAGTTCTGCCATCAACACCGAGTTTAACATAGTGAACTTTCTTGTGGAATCCGGGATGCCAATAGTAGCCTAGGTTTCCTGTGCCTACGAATGTTTGTGATTTAACCGCGTAGGCGGGCAGAAGAGAAAATTCAAATTTCTTGCCCGTGAAAAGGAAGTTATTGAAGTGAATACCTATCCAGAGCCCATCGGCAGTGTTCCAGCCAATGAATGGAGTTAGTCCGACGTGGTATCTTTGAGGTCCATCTATGCCACCCAAGAGCCTTAGCGATAGTTTTCTGCGCGTCCAACCTCTTTTGCGATTAACCCTAAAGAGATTTTCTCGGTAAGATTCTTCCGGGACTATGAACGGAGCCATAGGCGGATTAATAACCAGTTTGTCATAAGCACCGGCGGGGAAGATGACTTCTATAGCATCCTCTTTCATCATGTCAGGATGAATGTCATACCATTGTTCCGCAATAATTGAATCACCTTTGTATGCCACAACATATATTGGACTGGGAATCTTGTTCCTACTTCCTATGTATAAAGTCCTGAACTTTCTATTTCCTATTTTCAAAGTATCTGGGGTTACCCAGATGAAATACCAATCTGGGAGACGTTCTGTTTTCAATAAGTAGTCAAAAAGCCAGGGGGCTTCCACACCTGCCCTTTGGAAAGAACTTATGAATGCTGTGTCGTCTGGATGTTTTAAATGCCAACTCTCATAAAATGTTTGCATTGCTTTGTCTAACTTTTCCCTGCCGATACTTCCCTCAAGAACCTGAATCCACAGAGGGACTTTCATATATATCATTGCACCATAGTTTATTTCAGAATACTTTTCTGCTCTTAGATTGAGGGGCTGGTCCAAACCGAATGACCTTAGCAGCTCAGAAGCCAATCCGGCGGAAAGGGCAGAAGGATAATACACAGATATATTTCTAACCTTGTCAGATTTTAATCTGAGGTTTATGCCTGCGGCTTTGAATCCTTTTTCACTTAGAGGAGTTTTATCATATCCATGACGTGCTTCCATATATCGCCATTCATAATATGAGTTTATTCCTTCGTCCATCCAGGGGTAGATGCGTTCGTTGATTCCGAATATTCCCATGAACCAATTGTGTCCCACTTCGTGAGCAATCACTCGTTCCACTAAGTATTTGCTGTTTAGTCCGGGGGAAAGTATTGTGATCATTGGATATTCCATTCCGCCGCCTGCTTTCAGGGGACCTTCCACGGCAGTTGCCTGTGGCCATGCATACTCACCTATCCACAGTGAGAAGTAGTACAGCGAACTGTCAATATAGAGCACTGCACTGTCCCATGATTTGTAACTCTCAGGCAAGAAGGCGGTCCATGTGTCAACAATCTTTCCAGAAGGAAGGGTAACCTGGCTTTTTTGGACAAACCATCTTTTGTCAGCGAACCATGCGAAGTCGTGCACGTTGTGAGCAACCCACCGCAGGCGTTTCTTAGTTTTGGAAGATGGAGGAGTTTTCATTAGTGAGTCAATTAGTTCATCGTGCTTTGTGTCGTCTTTCTTTGCTAGTTCTCTTAGTTGTTTGATTGTTTCGTTTGTCCAGTTTATTCGCTGGTTGAGCCACTGGATTTCTGATTCCGTTTTCAGAACACCGGTTGCTAAAACAACATAATTGCTTGGAACTACAATCTCAACCTCATAAGTGCCAAATTCACCATAATATTCGCCTATGTCTCGGTAAGGGAGCAGGTGCCAACCCTCGTGGTCAAATACAGCGATGCGTGGATACCACTGCGTGATAGCGTAAGATTGCCCATCCCTGCCTAATCGTGAGAAAGCGTAAGGGATTTTCACTTCAAAGGGAGTGGATATGACCACACTGTCGCCGGGCTTGAGGGGTTCAGGCAGGGGAACTTTCACTATGTCGGGTTCATCAGTGATTTCCCATGGAACTGGTTCGCCATTGACTTCAAAAGCCAAGCCATACAAAGCACCTCGCTCATCTCTGTCCGCAAATAAATAATTCAGATTACCTGCTTCCATTTGTTCTCTGGCATACGTAGACGTATTATCCCTAAAGGCATTGGGATAAACATGAAAGTATAGTGTATCCAGTGTGTGGGGGCTATTATTGTGATAGAGCAATGTCATTGAACCAAGAAGCCTGTGTTGTTCATCGTCCAGTTCAACTTGAATTTTGTAGTGGACTCGTTGTTGCCAATATGTCTGTGAATATGCACCAAGGATAATAGTAAACCATGTTAATATAGTTGCTATTTGTCTTATCATTATTAATTGTTTTATACAAAGTTATAGTGGGAGGGTCAATAACATAACTACAATGAAGCAATTTGCTTTGTGATTAATCATATATTCGGAACGTTATGTTGTATTAGCAAAAATGGTTATTTATGCATGTTTTTGCGATATTCTTCAATGAAATTCATTATTGGTAGGATTAACCCACCGCCTTTGCTTTTTACTGTCACACTAAAGACGGTTTCTCTTATAAATGGGTACACTATTGCTATGCCGTTTATATTGACAAATGCTTGCATTGCTTCTTCACTTAATATAGGTTTTACTATAAACAATGCCTTATAAACAACCTGTATAGTTTGAATTAGTGTGTTTAGATTTCTTTCTGCGATAACATTAAATTCTACATATATGCTTTGACTATTACTTTGATAGTCAGCATTGGTTTTGGGAATTGTTGTTATGTTAAGTTTTAATGAATTTTTTCCTTTATTAAGTTCACTATGAGTTTCTGTTGTGTGCGTGATTTGTGTTTCCTCAAAATCTAACTTTTGCAAAGACAGTTGAATAAGCTGTGCAGAAAAATCGTTGGGCAAATAGAGTTTTTCGTCATTGGTATTCATGATTTACGCAGCTTTTATTAGGTCATTGTGTTGACTATTGTATTCGTATTCTGAAGCATTAAGGGATTCATGCATATCGTAATTGATATCTTTAAAATGCCTAGTTAATTCATAGGGAAACTTTCCTAAAATGATTTGGTAATAGTCTTCAGGCATAGGGTATAATTCATTTTCTATTTCTGTCCCTTTATGAAAAACAATTCCAAATTCAGGATATTTACTACCGACTAAGGTAATTAATTTCAAAACATGTTCATACCATTGGTCTGAATCAGGTATGGTGTCAGGTTTTATAACAATGTCATTAGATAGTGGGTCAAACCACACATAAATATTGTTTATTTCATTTTCAAGGTGATAAAAGTTACTTTTTATAAATCTCAGCACTAAATTTATTGCGTCCGCTATCGTTGGATTGTTAATTGCACTGTCAACCATTTTTATAGATTTTTGAGTATGTTAGTGAGTTTTATTCTAACCTTTTGTGCCGTTCTATCTACAAAGTTACATGTTTCTTCCTTTATTATTCTATTATTGCCATAATCTGCCTCTAATCTTGCTTTCTTTAGGTTCATTAAAGATTGATGGAGTTCTTCAATTTCCTTGTTGTGAAGCATTTGCCGACTTTCTAGGTATTCAGTAAGGCTATATATTGTTATGTTATGACTTCCAGCTATCTTATTTTGGGCTTTGAGGGTCCTTGGGCTTCCTTTGTTAACCTTTGCCACTATCACCATGACTAGCTGATAGGCACTATAATAAAACCTGGAAATTGCACTAGCAAAAAGCATATGTTCTTTTAACATTTGAGCTGCTTCGTATGATTCACTAGCTTTTTTCCTCTAAGATATTTTTCCCATGGTGCATGAAGTATAAGCAGTTGCTTTTATATTAGCGGGCTCGGTGGGATTCGAACCCACAACCCCGGGATCCGAAGTCCCGTGCTCTATCCAGTTGAGCTACGAGCCCATGGGAAAAAGTTTAGTTAGTTGAGCGGGCTCGGTGGGATTCGAACCCACAACCTCGGGATCCGTAGTCCCGCGCTCTATCCAGTTGAGCTACGAGCCCTTCCCCACTGTAAGAGTTAACGATATGCTGAAATAATAGAGTTCCGTTCAAAGCACACTGTCTTAATTCAATATAGTGTAATTTTACCTAAATGATTAACACGATGAGACTGTTAATTATTATTATGGCGTTTGCCTCAAATGTCCTATTTGCTCAGGACACAACCTGCTATCCGCCAATATTGATTCACACGGAATATGGCACTATGAGGATGAGATTGTATTGTGAGACGCCTGCTCATTCTGAGAACTTTTTAAAGCTAGCAAGGGAAGGCTTTTATGATAGTCTGCTTTTCCATCGTGTTATTCCAGAATTTGTTGTTCAAGGAGGTGATCCGAATTCACGGAACGCCAAGAAAGGGCAGGTGTTAGGGCAGGGGGGACCGGGATACACACTTCCGCCAGAAATTAAACCTAATTTGTATCACAAGAAGGGTGCTGTGGCAGCAGCCAGACTCCCTGATCAGATTAATCCGGAGCGTCGTTCTTCAGGAAGCCAGTTCTATATAGTAATCGGACGGAAATGGACAGAGAAAGAGCTTCAGCAAATAGAGAGCAAAACAGGACATAAGTTCACTGAAGAACAGAAGAAGGTGTATCAAACTGAGGGTGGAACGCCGTTCTTAGATGGGCAATACACGGTGTTTGGAGAGATAACGAAAGGTATTGAAGTGGCGGAGAAAATAGCCAATTTGCCCAGAGATAGGTATGACAGACCATTGGAAGATGTTAGGTTTACCGTGGAAATACTGGAAGACAAGAATGCAAAGAAGGGTAAAAAGCGAAAAGACAAAAAGAAAACGCAGGACAATATAAAAACTTCAGATAGCCAAAAGAGAAAGTCGGAAGAGCATCAAAAGAAGAAACCTGACAATCAACAGAGTGACAACAAACCAAAATAAAAATTCATCCAATGATGAGTAGAGATAGGCTAGTACTTCTAAGAGTTTGGGTCGCAATAGGATTAATAGGTGTGGTTGTGTCTTGTGGGTTATTTAAGAAGAGTCAAACGAAAGTCGAACCCACTAAAATGCCCGATACCTTATGGAACAAGAAGCAGTACTATTATGATATGTTCCCTGAACATCTTGTTTATGATGTTCCCAAGCTGCCTGAGAATTTTCACTTCAAGAGATTGTCCAATGGTCTTGAAGTGGTTGTGATAGAGGACCATTCGGTTCCCTTAGTCACAGTTGAGATAGCTGTCCATAATGGGGCTTTCACAGAGGATTCCAGCCTTGATGGGTTGTCTCACCTATATGAGCACATGTTTTTCAAGGCAAACAAAAAGTATAGGTCTCAGGAGGAGTTTATGGATAGAGTGAAGGAATTAGGAATTATTTTCAACGGGACTACCAGTGATGAGCGTGTTAACTACTTTTTTACTATGCCATCTGATAGGTGGAGAGAAGGAATTGAGTTCATGGCTAACGCTATACAATTTCCATTGTTTGACTCATTGGAAATGAAAAAAGAAAACGTTGTTGTTGCAGGGGAGTTCCAGCGACTTGAGTCAAACCCATTCTGGTATCTGTATTTCAGAAGAAATAAATATCTGTGGCAGGATTTGGTTACTAGAAAAAATGCTATAGGCAATTACGATGTTATTCTCAATGCTACACCGGAAATAATGAGGGAAATTCAAAGGAGATATTACTATCCTAACAATTCCATTTTGGTTGTTGCGGGAGATGTTAATCCAGATTCTGTGTTTAAAGCAGCGGAGGAGTATTTGGGTTCGTGGCAACCCAGTAACTTTGATATATTTGAAAAGTATCCTATTCCCCGGTTTAAGCCAGTGCCTCATAATGTTACATTTATTGAAAAGCGAGAGATAGCCAGAATGCCTATGTTTATGAAGGCGTGGCAGGGTCCTGGAACTACTGAAGATATTGAAGCAACTTATGCTGCCGATGTGTTCTTCGCAATCCTTTCTCAGAAAACAAGTCGGTTTCAAAAGAATTTAGTTGATAGTGGTTATTTCTTACAAGTATCGGCAAGTTATTTAACAAGTCGTTTTACTGGTCCGATAAGCATTTATGCTATACCCAATCCACAACGGATTAACGAGGGGATAATAAAGCTCAGAGAAGAGGTTGCTCAGTGGGCTAATCCGGATTATTTCACAGATGACCAACTTGAACGAGCTAAGAAAATTTTGATAAATGATTGGAAATACAGTTTTGAGAGAGCTTCCCAGTTGATTCATACTTTCACCTTTTGGTGGGCAGTGGCTAACCCTGAATACTTTACAACATATCCTGATAAGATAAATGCTGTTACACGTGAGGACATTAAACAATTCATTACAAAATACATATTTGGCAACAATTGGGTTGCAGGGCTATTAATTCCACCACAAATGGAAGCGATTATTGACACAATAAACGTCATCAGAGACACCTATTATGATTATCAATACAGTTGGACTCCTGAAAGTGTTGAGGATACAATTAAACATGCTAATGCAATTAGGGATTGGTTATTCCTTTTGAAAATAAATCCTGATAGAAGATTAATAGTAACTGTTTCGCATCCTGAACAATTCGCAGAAATAGGTAAAGCATACGAACTATTCTTGAGAAATAATTCTAAATTGTTTGGAGTTGAAGAGAGCAGATGGCAGGTAATATCAAAGCAGGGTGGTCCAAAACTTTCTGTTAAACTTCAAAAACTTGGGTCATGAAAGTAAAGAACTGGCTTTGGATTTTGTTTTTGGTAGTGTGGTTACAGGGCATGGCACAGGGGGCTAAGGAAATTAAAGTTGACGGTGTGCCAGTGGTATATAGATATGTACCTAATGGGCTTGTCTCTGCCTATGTTGTTTTCTATGGAGGCGTTGCAAATTATGATTCCTCAGAAGCCGGCATTGAATATACTGCAATACACACTGCTTATGAAAGCGGAGTTCCGGGACTGCCCGGGGACCAGATGCAGGACCTCTTTGCTGAATTGGGAATAAAGGTCAGTCCGATTGCACAGAGGCATTACTGCGGGTTTGCAGTTACTGCCCCTTCTGAACACATAGATACAGCCATCTCTATAATAGGTAAATTATTGACAAATGCAATTATGGATGAAAAATCATATCAAAAAGTAATTCGTCGTCAGAAAGCACTGATAGACAACGAATGGTCTAACCCAGATGATGCTCTAAGGATATGGTCAATAACTCACATGTTCAAAGGTTACGATTATGAAAAATATCACAAGGGGACTACTTCAAGTCTTACTAATCTAACATACGAGAAAGTTAAAGACTATTATGCCAATAGGCTTGTTGATAAATCACGAGCTTTTGTAGTTGTGGTAGGAGATGTTGAAGAAGACCGGATAACAAATTGGGATATTTTTAAATCTTTTCCTGACCGAGGTATGGAAGTGGAATTTAAACTTCCACATATAATTCAATTTGATGAAAGCGAGCTTATTACATTGCATCGTGATGGAATGGCAACAAACTACTTACGAGGAGTTATCGGAGCACCCAAATTGAACACTCCGGATGAAGTTCCTTACAGACTCGCCTTTGAAATTCTTGATGATAAAATGTTTGTTGAGATACGTACTAAACGCAATCTGTCTTATGCACCGGCAGCTTTTTACACAACAGTTATGAAAACACCTTATGCAATTCTTTATGTGAGCTCAACTTTGCCTGACTCAGCCGCATCTGTAATGTGGAGAACGGTAAAAAATGTTATTGAAAACGGCTTTTCAGAAAAGGAATTTCGTAATACAAAAGAGTTAATGAGAACAAGGTTCTACCTACAATTGGAGGGTAATGGTAGCATGGCAGGGGCTTATGTGAGACACCAGATGATAGGTGGAGATTGGCAAAGGGCAGAGAAATACTCTGAATGGATTAAACAAACCACGCTTGAACAAGTGAATAATGCCCTTAGGAA
>JAJRPU010000155.1 GCA_024280615.1 Bacteroidota bacterium
AGAGGAGGGGCGGAAGTGGGAGCGGTTGTTTAAGGATTGTCAAGTGAAGTTGAAGAAGTGCATAGAGGAGCGTAAGCAGTTGGAGGGTCGGGTCAAGGAGTTGGGGGCTGAGGTTCACAGGCTGGAGGGGCAAGTGGAGGTTTTAGACAGGCTTTTGAAGGAGAAGGAGAAGACCATTCAGACATTGTTGAGCAGAAAATCATAGTGTGATGGAGGAGATGATTACATATTATGAGGGTTTACAACTGCTTAAACTTCCAAAGTTTGTAGTTGAAGGGAATAAACGACAGTCTAACATTGTGATTGAAATAAATCCCCATAAGAGAAATGTCAGGTTATTACTGGAGGCTAACATTTCTACTGTGGCAAAGATAAGATTTCTTTGGAATATCTTCATTTCAAACAAAACTCTTAAAATGAGCCTTCATGTTCAGGAAAATAAAATGAAATTGGGATTATTACGAATTGATTATTTTGGAAGTTCTCATAAAAATCCAAATTTTCTATTGGAACACGTTCCAGAGATTTTTTATCCCTATGTGGGTGAGATTTTCCCTCCTGAAAAGCATCATGTTCACTATCACGTTGAAGGCTATCCGCCATTAGCATGGGCAATTCCTATAGAAGACGATGACTTTCCTTATAAGCAATACAGTGTAGAGAACCGAAAGGACATCATTAGGGCTTTTGCAAATAAAATAAATTTGCAAACAGAAATCGTTTTTCAAGAGGCATTGCTATGAAGAAAATAGAGGCTTTAATTGAGGAGTACTATCAATGGTTGCGAAAAAATACCTTTATACGGGAGCATAAAGGCTCGGAGTGGATTCAAATATCTACACCATTTTGGGGAATTTTTAACGATGCGATAGAACTATATGCCAAAAAGAATGCAGAAAATGAAATTGTGCTATCCGACGATGGACTTACCCTCTTTCACCTTCAACAAGCAGGAGTAGATATTATGAGTTCTCCTAAGCGTAAGCAAATCTTCCTTTCAATTATTAGAAACTATGGAATTCAATTTATTGAAGACACTCACGAACTGCTTATTAAAGCTTCAGTTAAAGACTTTCCACAGAAAAAGCATCGTCTTATCTCTGCACTTCTTGAGGTTAATGATATGTTTATGTTGTCCCGTCCCTTAATTACATCAATTTTCAAAGAAGAAGTAAGGAATTTTCTTGACGAACTCAAGATTGTTTATACTCCTGATTTTATTGCTCGTGGAACCACAGGATTAGAATTCACTTTCGACTTTTTGATTGCCTACAGGGACCAAGAAATAGTTATCAAATCCTTTAATAATTTAACTAAGCAGAACTTAGTTACATTTCTTTTCTCTTGGGAAGATATCAAGCCCCAGCGAGAACACATTACAGGAAAGGAGGTTAAGGGAATTGCCATTATCAATGACAAAGAGAAAGAAATAAACAAAGAATATACAGATGCACTGGCCTCCAGAAATGCCAACTATATTCTATGGAGTCAACGATATAACCCAAATAATATTAGCTTGCTTAAACCAGCTTAATTGAACAAATGAATATCTAAAAAACTGTTTGTGGAATCCAAATCTGACTCTATCTCACTAGGACGCACCGGCCCATATTTAGAGGTAATACGAATCACTGGGGCATCAAGACGGCTTTTAACAAATCTTGCCATGCGTGCAGTGTCCAAATCATCCTGAAGGTGCAAAACAGTAACTTGCATTATTGAAATGTTTTCCTGTAAAGATAAACGAAAAGCCTAAGCAACGTGTTCAGCCTCTTGCTATGGCTTTAATCAGAAGCACTGCTCCCTTAACGGCATAAAACAAATAGCAATGCAATGACGACCAGAGGGACAATTTCACCAAAAGTTCCAGTGTCCTCTTCTTGCATCATCCTTTTCTTGGAGGTGGAGGCAATGGTTGCGTTTTGCCGCACGTGCAAGTATTTATTTGGTTCAATGCTGTGGCAATCCAATTCATCCAATTTCTAAATTCTAACAAATATTGGTCAAAAACTCCCTGTAATCTGGAGACACGAATCAAGATTGCATTAGTTTTTGTTTGAAGAGTTTGAATTTGCCCCTCAATGGTTTGAAGTTTTTGCTCAATGGCACCGTGTTGTTGGGTCATCAAGTTTCGCAAGTTGTCGCATTGCCCCTGCAAGGACACAATGTCCTGAATAATACTTTGCAACTCTGTTTGAATCTCATCGCAACAATCTATCCCTTTGTATATCTCCACTGTGTATGGGTCTGGTGTTAAATCATTTACGTTCATGTTGCCTGATTTATACTGTTATATAAATTTATTGCTTTGGTGTAAAATTCTACCCAGTTTTGCCCAAGTTCTTCAGCTAATTTGCTCTCATGATACCACCCACCACGCAACGCTTTTGATGTCCCTTTTGATATAACATTGGGATACTCTGTATTTCCATACAAGTCAAAACACACATAAACCCCATTCGGAATTTTCAAAACTCTCTCTGGGAACCAAGGTGCCCACACTCCATCAATATTTTTAACCATCTCTCCCTTTTGAACTACTATGGGATCAGTTCCATTTTCTGGCTTTGCAAGCACAATTACGTCAGTACAATTTTGAAGCGTACCATAATCTCTAAATTGCCACATATAACCCAACCCTGCAAGTGCTATACCAATTCCAGCCACTGAAACACCACCTACAATTAATTTTTTCTTAAGAAGAATTAAATAAACTAAGACAAAAATGGCAATTGTGACGAAAATTACAGAAACTGAAGTATAAGTGCTTGCCCTATCCCATTTTTTCTTACACTTGCACGCCATTTATGAAACATTTTCAAAGTATTCCATTGGGTCAACCCAATATCCATAACGTTTGAGTCCAAAATGCAAGTGTGGACCTGTGCTTCTGCCAGTGTTTCCAGAGTATCCAATCACTTGCCCTTTTTTGACTTTTTGCCCTTTGCGAACAATGACTCTTGACAGGTGAGCATAATGGCTTGTCATGTTGAATTGAGGATGTTCTAAAACAACATAATTGCCTGATAGGTCATTGTAGCCAGTTCTGAGGACTGTGCCATCGGCAACTGCAATCAATGGAGTTCCTTCAGCAACGGCAATATCAATGCCCTCATGAAAGTCTGAACCGCCCCAACGCCAACCAAAAGGTGAAGTCAACCGCCAGTAATAGCCTTCTTTCACTGGAAAAGCAATGGAGATGCGACCAGAAGATGTTTTTGCACGGGCTCGCCGAGCAAATAACACAATAACCACAATTATGGCGAGTACAAATCCACCTATTAGGAGAGCCTTTTTCATCTCCTTCTTTTACGTCTCTTTCGCCACCTTGCCCGTCCTCCTTTGCGTGCTATCTGTCTCCTTTTCCGTTTGGACATTGCGGCAAATCCCCTTCTCTTAGCCATCTCACTTGGATTTTGCAAGTTTTGAAAGAATTTCATCTTTGGACTTTGAACCAGTTGAGGACCCAAAAAAGAATGCTATGATTTGAGTGAGAATTGAACTACTGGCTCCTGTCAACAGATATATGATATTCTCTTTTCCTTCAGGGATTTCAACGAAAAGAATTGCATACCAAAGCCCTAAAGACAATCCTGTGAAAAACAAGGCAAACAGATATATAAATCTTCGTGCGAATGTGTCTGATTGCTGGAGGGCTATCTCCTGCATCCGGCGTGCCGAATCCCTATCTCTCATTTCAATCTCAAGAAGTTTCCTTTTTATTTCGGCACGCTCCTCAGCGTTCGTAACAACTTCATCAATGATTGAACGAACTTCACGAAGCACGGAGGAGGCTGCCTCCCCAGCCTCTTTAACAGGAGACCCCAAAATCCGTTTTATAAAAGGTGTTTTCCCCATTTTGCTGAAACAATTTCCAGTTTAGCCACTCCTCCAGCCTGAATTAGCAACTCCTGAAAATCTTCTGTTGCATCAGTGGAATAGGTCAAAAACTCATTTTTAATGCTGAACCCGTAGCCCGGCATCAGGCATCCTTGTGTGTTTTTCACTGTGTTGCCGGGATGAAATTCAATAGCCGAACGACCGGGAACATCAAGAACTCTCGCATATTTCCATCGTCCTGTATTGTCAACTTCTACAACATACTCACCGTCTGGAATGCAGCTTTCATTTCGGCGATTGTTCCGCCACGGTGGTTCCAAAACAAAAAATTTCTTTCCACCGAATTCAAGCACACCAAGGGTGAATCTGGGACCAGTGATGAACCTTTTGAGCCTCATCTTCTCCATCACCCAACCAATTTTGAAAAGAGGAACTGAACGATAAGCGTAGCAGCAGAAGAGAAAAGGGCTGAGAGAACTGCCGTTTTCCACTGCATTAGCTTAAAGTTGATCTCAAGCTGAGTGAAACGCTTATCTAATTCGTCAATTTTGTTCACCAAGCCCTTGTTGCTAAGAACTTCATGTTCCAAAACCTTCAAGCGTGCCTCTATCCCATTCCTCCCTTCCATCTCAAATAGGCTTTATGTTGTTTGCTGCAAGAATCTGGTTAACAAGCGACATCTCACCGGGCGACAGGAAAGACCTCAAGTAATCAACAAGACTTGTGTTATATAACTCTTGGAACTTTGCCGCAAGGGCATTAAAGTCTGCTTGTG
>JAJRPU010000156.1 GCA_024280615.1 Bacteroidota bacterium
CCACTTGTGAACCCCCTGTAAATCAACATCTTGTATGTCAATGTATGACACAAAATGACAGTCCCAGTGGAGCCGACGGGACTCGAACCCGTGACCTCCACGCTGCCAGCGTGGCGCTCTAGCCAACTGAGCTACGGCCCCTGCTATTCGTTTCGTAGGTAAGAAACAAGTTTTTAGGCGTTTGGGTTCCCCCTGTCTTCCTCTTCTGGGACAAGCAGGATGCTTAGTTCATAGAGCAGGTATAGTGGTAACCCAAGCAGGACCTGACTGATGACGTCTGGAGGAGTCAACACGGCGGCAATAAAGAGAATAACTACTAAAGCATGGGCTCGATATTGTTTTAAAGTGTTTTTTGATATCAATCCTATTTTGCCGAGAGCGTAAAGAAATAGGGGCAGTTCAAAAGCCAAGCCAGCAGTGAGGGTGATATTAACAAGCGATGAAATGTAGGATTGAATGCTAATCATATTTTCAATTGTTTCACTGATTGAATATGTTGCTAGAAATACAAGACTAACGGGAAAGAGAAGGAAGTAGCCAAATAGTGTTCCTATGAAAAACAAAGTTGAGACCCACAGGATTAATCGCCTGCCTAAACGCCTCTCGTGTGGATAGAGACCGGGCTTAACAAATCGCCATAGTTCAAATATCAAAAATGGAAATGACGCTATAAACGCTAATACAGCAGAGGCTTTGATGTGAATAAGGAATTGAGCAGCTAAAGAGATGTTAACCAATTTAACAAGAACATTTTCAAAACAGAATCCTTCCACTTGCAATACGCCACAAAACAATTTGTAAAAGGGAAAATCATTATATAATGGAGCAAAGAAGATTAGGTCAAAAAGGTTATCTTTCAGAATAAAGAACAAAGTGGCAAGGATGAGCCATACGACAGCCCATCGCCATAAGTGTTTCCTTAATTCATCTAAGTGTTCAATTAATGTTCCTGAGCTGTTTTCAACCATATCAAGAGCAAAGATAAATGAACAATCTAAGTCACGCTAATCCACGGCACGGGCAGTTATCTCAACAGTTTTCAATTCGTAGTTTATGTCGCCATCATTGAGCGGGTCAGAGCCCCATTCCTCTGCGTTGCATTTTAATTGCAGGGTCTTGGGCTTGGTCAACCCGCCTTTGATTTCAATCACTTCGCAGGTGTAAGGAAATTTCTTTGGACTAAGGAACGACAGGCTATCGGTTGGCAATAGTATTATCGTGTTCTTACCCTGTTTAGCCCAAACGCCCTTTTCGGTGAACTTAATTGTTCCACTATCCTTTTCTCTTCGCCAACAGTAGTTTATGTTATACTCATAATCGAATTTTACATAAATTGCATATTGTCCGTCGTCTTTGAAAATTAAGTTAAAGTGTGTAGGTGCTTGGATAATGATTTGAGCTGTTTGATAGGGACAAGTTCTATAATCAGTTCGTGCCGAATCCGAAATAACTACTTCAGACTTGCCATCTAAAAGGACCTGATAAGAAGTCCAGAACCCAGTTATTGCTTTGTTTGACTTTCTGCATCCAGCTAAGACTACCATACTCAACGTTAATAAAATGTAGATTTTATGCTTCATTGTGCTGATTATTTGCCAATTTTTGTAGCCTCTACCTGGAAAGATTCTGTTATTGCTTTGTTAACATAATCATAAGGATACACATAAAAAATTATTCTTCGTGAACAATTTATATTCAAATAATTACCTGCAAGTTTTTTAATTGAACATTCAAAAGGGTCTTTGTTGTCTGGTTGCACGTACAGGGTTGTTCTGTCAGAAAGAGTCCAGAACCCGTTCTCTTTAAGTTCTTCTATGGTGGTTCTTTTGTATGGTGAGCAGTTTTCAGAAGTGTCGGCAACTGTCTTGGAATACTTGAAGTATAGTTGATATTGTTGGTCTTTCGTGAAGGCAATATATCCTTCCAGAACCTTAATGGTTAGCGTGTAGGAAGTCTTTCCACATGACCATTCGTCATAATAACTACTTTGATATGTGAAGGGTTCTTTGCCATCAAAGGCTAAGGAATTGATTTCCCACAGTCCCTGCAAAGACCGTTCACTGTTCTGGCAGGCAACAAACACGAGCATTAAGCCTATTGTAGCAACTGCTTTAAAAGTTTTATGTAACATTTATTTTAGTTTTGTGCCTTTAAGTTGTAGCGAATTGCTGGTTATTGTGCGGGAATTGAGAAAGCCAATTTGATAGGTGAACGTTATCTTTTTAGGACAATTAAGAGAAATCCTATCGCCATCAAAATTACGTATCCGGCATGTGTAGTTGTCTTCTGAATATGGTTGGAATTGAATGCTCTGGTCATCTTCAATGTAGAACCACAGCCCTTTATCAGAAATGTTTAAGTCAACTGTGTCGTGGACAGGTCGGCAAAATTGGGAATTTTCTTTATATACCATAAAGCCATTCAGGGAAAGTAAGAATTCACCATCTTCCGAGAGCGTCAATGTGCCATCTTGTATGAAAATTTTAAACTTGTAAATTGTTTCCTTACACACATCTATCCATACAACCTTCTCATAAACATAGGGATTCTGCTTTTCAATGGTTACATAATCCAGTTTCCACATGCCTGTTAATTTCTTTTTCACTGGTTCCTTGCAGGATATAAATAAAATTGCAAGGATTGTTAGCATCATTATA
>JAJRPU010000157.1 GCA_024280615.1 Bacteroidota bacterium
TGTATCCCAAGTTTGACACTTTTGACCCGAGTTACGCAGGGTAAACTCAAGTTTCGAGATATCAGATGCACCAATCCCAGTAACCATTGGGCTTCCCTGAATTCAGGGCATGAAATTTATGAGGACGCATATTTTATTAACGCACCTTGTTTTAGTAAATCCTTGATTTTACTATGGTTTCAACAAATCACTGCATTTTTCATATCATAATTTTTGCATTCAATTGTATTGCTAATATAAAACAAATTTTTTGCCAATTTTACTGGTTTTTGAAGTACGCAAACAGGTAGTAATGTTAGTCTATCCCTTGATACTATTGTGATTGACCGCGATTCAGGTTCCGGAACTTGAGTTAAGGGGAGCACAAGACCTGTCCTCTACATCTTCCCTCTTTAGCCATTTGTATATAGTATGTCTGCTAACTCCGAACTTCCGCGCTAACCCAGTAATGCTTAAACCATCAGGATTCTCTTGTATGTAACGACGTTGCGAAGGGGGCAACTTAGCATTCTTATGTAACTTGTAAGGCATCCCAATTTATTTTAATGCCGTATTTGGCTTCTACAAATTTAAGAACTTCTATCAATTCATTTGGTGTGCAACATTTCAGGACTTGACACTGTTGATGGTTGAATAATGTTATTGATGACATTGATAATGTGTCCAATATTGAATATAGATATTTGTTCATTGTTATATTCGAGTTGATTAAGTTTTTGCATAGATGATTTTGTTGGCTCTTTGTATACTAAGTTCTTTATAAAATTAACTATATTTGATATCGGGGGGTCCCATTCATCTAATTGTTTGAATTTGTATTCTGCTTTGCGTATTGCCGAATTCAACCTATCAGAGTTAAAATTGTTGTAATAGTAAAGGGCGGATAGAATGAGGGCAAAGCCCCATATTTTTATTAGTCCTAATTCTTCTTTGTATGTATTGTCAATGAAGAAGTCAGCATATTCCTTAGCACTTTGATATTTTTCTTGGACCATCAGATTTTTTAGAATGCTGTACATAACAAGGATATAGCTATCGTTCTTTGTATCACGTATGTTCTTAATGTAAGGTTGTAGGTTGTTGATGTCTTGCACAACCTGTTGAGCAAAAGCACTGTAAGGGTCCAGGGCTATAATATAAGCAAGGGCTACGAGGTAAAACTGGTGAATTTGGGATAGAGCCATCTTGTTAGTAGCATGTTTTTCTGCATTTAATAAATGAGGAATGGTGTCAATTGCTTTTTGAAACTCCCCATTACTTGCGAGCCACATTGCCACTGTATGTATTATGTATGAGCATTGTACAGGTAATGCGGATATATAGGAGGGGTCATTATAAATTTTTTCTGTTAATACGAGTAGATGTTCATAAATTTCGTTATAGTTCTTATTTTCTAAAACTGTTGTAAGGGATGCTGCTCTCAGGAAATAGTAAATGGTTAGAAATGAGGCATTTGGAAGAGGTGTTTTGATTAAATTACTTGAATGGTCAATAAATTCTTTGAGCAGGGGCTCCTCATTGTCTTCAAGCGGTGAACCGGCTTTGAAATTGTAAATTCGTTCTGAGTATAGTAGGGCAACAAAGTTGTTCCATAGTGCCTCATTATCTTTTTTTAATTCCAAGAACAGTTCTTCAAAATGCTTAACTGTTTCTAAATTAAGGCTATTGCCACGTTTGTATATGGTTGCTCGGATTTGCATATGAAGGGCTTCAATAGCTATAGTGGGGAATCCAAGTTTCTGAGCCTTTTCAATAATTGACTTGAGTTTATATATAGCATCGTCATACATTTCTAATCCCATAAGAGTGTCAGCATAGAGCAGTTCCTGTAATAGTTTGCTTCTAACAGTATAATGATTTTGGTTCAAAGTAGCTATTCCTTGTAGCACTGCCTTATAGAGATTGCTTTTTACTACTGGTAAGTATTTAATCCATTTTTTGTTTTTAAATTTCTTTTTGATTTTTTCATCACTTATTCTTTCGTGCTTTGCAATAAATTCAAAGAGAGAAGTTAGTGCTTCGCTGGAATAGTTTTGTTTTAGCCAGCGAGACAAGTGTCTTCTTTGCCCTGATGATAAAGACCGTATAAGCTTATGTAATGAATTCATCCCAACCCTTTGATAACAAATATACGCAAAATTTGTTAATCTGGATAACTATAATTATGTTCGACAAATATTATCTCAGTTCCATAAGCAAGGCTGTTATGTCTGCTGGGCTTATTCCCGGTATTCTGCTTGCCTGTCCTAATGTAGCAGGCTTGTATTTGCTAAGTTTCTGTCTTGCTTCAATTGACAAATTAGGAATTTTCCAGTAGTCCATATCATGCCTCAAAGGAATATTTTCAAGTCTTCTCATTCTCAATATCCTTTCCTGGTCTTTCTTTATATAGGGAGCATATTTGATTTCTATTTCTGCGTATTCTATGGCTTCTTTGCTAAATTTCTCAAGTTTTTCTCTGATTTCAGGTTTGACCTTAAATATGTGTTCCAGTTTTATCTCTGGCCTTAAGAAGACTTTTTCAAGGGGTTGCTTTTGTTTAATTGGGTTTGTGCCCAATTTTTCCAGTAACGCATTTATTTCTTCTGGTTCCACTTTTACCTCTTGTAATAGTTTTTTTAGCGTTTCCTTAGCTGTTTGTTTTTCAAAGACTTTTCTCATACGTTCTTCACTGGCAATGCCTAGTTTATAAGCAATGGGGGTTAAGCGAACGTCGGCATTGTCCTGTCTTAGCAATAGCCTATATTCTGCTCGGGAAGTGAACATTCGGTATGGCTCATCAACCCCTCTGGTAACAAGGTCATCTATTAGAACTCCAATGTATGCATCAGAACGTTTTAGAATCAATGGGTCTTCCCCTTTAATTTTAAGTGCGGCGTTTATTCCGGCTATTATTCCTTGGGCGGCAGCCTCCTCATATCCAGTGGTTCCATTGATTTGCCCGGCGAAATAGAGATTTTCAATTATGCGTGTTTCCATTGTATAATGTAGCTGACGGGGGTCAAAATAATCGTATTCAATAGCATATCCAGGACGCAGCATAATCACATTTTCAAAACCTGGAATTGTGCGTAAGGCTTTGTCTTGAATGTCTTCCGGCAAAGAAGTGGAAAAGCCGTTTACATACATTTCTGTTGTGTACCAACCTTCCGGCTCAATAAACAATTGATGAGAATCCTTGTCGGCAAATCGTTCCAACTTGTCTTCTATGGATGGGCAATATCTGGGTCCCACCCCTATTATGCGTCCTGTGAACAAAGGAGATTTATCAAACCCTTGTCTCAAAATGCTATGAGTGACAGTGTTGGTATATGTTATCCAACAGGACATTTGTCTGTCTGGAAGCTTGGTTTCAAGGAAGGAGAATCTTCCCGGAGGATTGTCTCCCGGTTGCTCAGTCATTTTAGAGAAGTCCACGCTGCGTCCGTCTATCCTCGGCGGAGTGCCTGTTTTCAATCTACCAGTTTCAAAGCCAAGTTCAACAAGTTGCTCAGTTAGACCTGTTGCACGTGGCTCGCCTATTCTACCACCACCAAACTGCTTTTCCCCAATGTGAATCACTCCATTGAGGAAGGTTCCGGCAGCCAGAATAACTGCCTTTGCTTTAATTTCGTAACCCATTCTTGTCTTCACGCCATAGACCCGATTGTCTTTGACCAAAAGACCGACAACCATATCCTGCCAGAAATAAATGTTCGGAATGCTTTCCAATTCCTGACGCCAACTAATACTAAACAAAGCCCTGTCGTTTTGAGTCCGGGGGCTCCACACGGCAGGTCCCTTGCTCTTATTAAGCATCCTGAATTGAATCATTGTCTCGTCGGCAACAATACCACTCCTGCCCCCTAAAGCATCTATCTCACGAATAATCTGTCCTTTAGCTATGCCCCCCATCGCCGGATTGCAACTCATCTGTCCAATACGTGTCAAGTCCATAGTAATAAGCAAAACATCCATACCAAGGGAGGCGGCAGCCACAGCTGCTTCATTGCCTGCATGCCCAGCACCAACAACAATCACATCAAAATCCCTCATCATTTGGCAGTAACCATTTTACACACAGTCTATTTAGATATAACAAACTAATGTGAATGGAGTTTCATAGACGAGAGAGAACGTTCTAAAAACTTGCACACACTCGTGCCCAGGGCGGGAATCGAACCCGCACGGGCCTATCGGCCCACAGGATTTTAAGTCCTGCGCGTCTGCCAGTTCCGCCACCTGGGCAACCACCACTACCTCTTTGCAAAACAAAATCACACACCCATATTGTTCCTAACTTCAGCAGAACCGCAAGTAAACCGTTGATGGAAAACCTTTTTACCACACTTTTAGTTTTCTGATATGTAGCCCATCCCATATGTAAATGTTCCCTTCGGCAATGACTGCACTGACAGGCATTGTGCTTTCTAAATTAATGTATGTAAAGCAAACTCCCGATTTTCCTCAAAATTTTTAGATATGATAACCTCATGGCTTCCGGATATGTTGTGTGAATACTTAACACTGACTTTATGCCAATTAATATTTTAGCGAATTATTAAAGGATGCATGCAGGGCTTGAGTGTTATTTATGAATTTTCACTTCCACTTTCTTTACATTGCGTTTTTCCACCTCCCATGTTTTCAAAACGTAGCGATTCAGTTTGTCATCATAGCAGCCCATGATGATTTGATTTTCTTCCAAGGGTTCGCCTACCCAATTGCCTCCATAGGAAATGATGCACTTTTGTAGTGATGGGTAGGCATCTAAAGGTATCAAACTGATGCTAATGTAATTAGTATCAAAAACTTCTATAAAATGGTTTAATTGTGGTCTTGTTGAATTGCACACTCCATATTGAAACCAAACATAGAGATTCTTTCCATCACTACTAATGTCTCTGATGGCGAATTGAGTGCATGCCAGTGTGTCGGACAAAAATGAAGAAA
>JAJRPU010000158.1 GCA_024280615.1 Bacteroidota bacterium
ATACAAGCTCGTCAGAGGAATACTTGTTGATTAATTTGAGCACTTCCTTGTCAGGAAAAGGATATAGCTGTTCTATTCTGATTATAGCTACATTATTGATTTGATTTCTTTCCGCATAATCAAGTAGTTCATAGAAGATTTTGCCTTGACAGAGCAGGACTCGTGAAGCGGCTTTTAGGTTTCGCGGATCATCAAGCACTGGCTTGAATTGTCCTGAAACCACTTCATCAAGTGTTGAAATAACACGGGGATGCCTGAGAAGACTCTTTGGGGTGAATAGTATAAGCGGTTTTCTAAAGGGTGCTTTTAGCTGACGACGCAGAATGTGGAAAAGGTTTGCAGGGGTAGTAACATTTGCGATAAACATATTTAGGTCTGCGGCAAGTTGAAGGAATCGTTCTATTCTGGCACTGGAATGTTCGGGACCCTGTCCCTCATAACCGTGTGGAAGGAACAACGTTACGCCACTTTTCTGGAACCATTTGTCTTCTCCACTGGAAATGTATTGGTCAATAACTATCTGGGCACCGTTAGCGAAGTCTCCAAATTGAGCTTCCCATATAGCAAGCACTTCAGGACTGTGCAGGGAGAAGCCGTAGGAGAATGCTAAAACACCGTATTCAGAAAGGGGAGAATTATAAACTTTAAACCAGCCCTTGCCAGGTATCTTTTCCAGTCTGTTATACTCTTCTTCGGTTTCAGCATCGTATATGATCGCGTGTCTGTGTGCGAAAGTGCCCCGTTTGGAATCCTGTCCATCCAAACGGACATAAAACCCTTCGTTTGCTAAGGTTGCATAAGCAAGTAGTTCTGCACCTGCCCAATCAAGTAACTCTTCTTCCAGCCATTTTTTTCTTTGTTGTTCAAAAAGTCGTTTTATTTTGGGAAGAGGCTTAAATCCTTCAGGTATTTCCAGCATTATTTTTAATAGCTGTCGTGCTTTGTTTTTATCAAAAGTGGTATCATAGGTCTTAAACATTTCTTCCCTTGTGGGAGTGATTATATTTTTCCAGCCATTTTCTTCAGTATGTGGCTTATATGGAAGGGGTTTTTCTTTAACCTGTTTGAATATGGTTTGAAGTTCTTCCCAGTATTTCTTCTTCCATTCTTCTGCTAGAGACCTTTCTAAGGCACCTTGTTGTTCCAACTGCTTAAGATATATTTCTCTTGGCGTTGGATGTTTGCTTATTATAGCGTATAATTTGGGTTGTGTGAACCTTGGGTCATCACCTTCATTATGACCGTGTTTGCGATACCCAACCATGTCTATGAATACATCCCTATGGAACTTCTGTCTGAATTCAACAGCTAGGGAGACAACGAAGGCGATGGCTTCCGCATCGTCCCCATTTACGTGGAAAGCAGGGGCACCTATTGTCATTGAAAGACTTGTTGAATAAGGAGAAGAGCGTCCCTCGTCGAAATCTGTAGTGAAACCGATCTGGTTGTTGATTACGAAATGCAGGGTTCCTCCTATTTGATAGCCGGGCAGGTGAGCCATTTGCACTATTTCATATACTACTCCCTGTCCGGCTATAGCGGCGTCTCCATGAACCATAATTGGTAGGATCCGGCTCCAGTTGTGATTGTATGTTATTTGTCCTCTTGCTCGTGTGAACCCTTGGACTACGCCATCCACTGACTCAAGATGTGATGGGTTGGGCATTAGTTTAACATAGATTTCTTTGCCGTCAAAAGTTCTGGTTGCGGAATATCCACGATGGTATTTCACATCGCCATCACCCATAGGTAATTCAGGAGGAACGTCTTCAAATTCAGAAAAGATTTCTTCGTAAGTCTTTTTCAAAATATTTGCCAGAACATTTATTCTACCTCTGTGAGCCATACCAATAACGGCTTCTTTAATACCTTTTTCACTGCCAAATTTTAAGATTAGTTCAAGGGCAGGGATAAAGTTGTCTGCTCCTTCTATAGAAAATCGCTTTTGACCTATGTATTTGGTATTAAGAAATTGTTCAAACACTTCGGCTTGAGTGAGTTTCTCTATTATGAGTCGTTTTAGTTCAAATGGTGGGTTCCAGCTTGGCCAATCTTTCTCTATTTTTCCAAGTAACCAGTTCCGTATTTCAGGTTCGTGGATATAAGCAAATTCGAAGCCAATGTGTCCGCAGTAAATTTTTCTAAGATGTTCATATATGTTCTTTAAAGTTGGATTATCTAACCCAAAGATTTTCCCTACTAAAAATGTTCTGTCAAGGTCTTCTTCTGAAAATCCAAAGTCCTTCCAGTGTAGTCTGGCACCGCGATCCTTTCGTGGTCTGATAGGGTTTGTATCGGCTATCAAGTGTCCCCACCATCGGTATGCCTCTATAAGTTGATAGACCCTTATCTCGTCTTGTAGAGAAGTTTCGTCCAACGAAATATAATCCGCGTCAGTCCTTTCAAGGGAAAGCGCTAAGTCAAACCCTTGAAAGAAAACTTCCCATTCTGGGTCAAGCTCTCCGTTAGTCCCTTCCTTCCACTTCTTGTAAAGAGCTTCAATGAACGATGGGTCTGCATGCAAATAAAATGGGTCTTTCATCCTCGCCCTCCTTATTTTTCCATTAACTGATTATCAAAAATAAATAACATAGATGAACAGACAAATGAATTAGCCCTACATAGTGGATCACGGTCTGTCATAAAATCAAGAGTTTTAGTTACTAAACGCAAAAACATAGTCCTTTATGCAGATTTTAAAGCGTCTCTCACAATGGTATAAAGAACGGTGGACCCGGTCTCAGAAATACCTTCATTTTACGAGCAGGATAATCAAGGATTAAGATTCCTAATCTGAACATATCTATCCAGAAGGTGGTACGGTCGTTGTGCCAGAAGGCTTTCCATACTTTGAGCATTTCCTTAGACCAATAGATGTCGTGAAGAACTATTATTGAGCTTTCTGGAAGGTGTTGAAAAAGCCATTTTGAATATGAGTTCATTTGTTGTTCGTTATGCCCTCCATCAATAAATACCAGATAAGGTTGAGATGTGCAGATGTTTAATGAATCTGTAGGGAATCTCTGGTTTATGAACATTACCTTCTGGCTGGAATACTTTACTGTGTGTAAGTTAAAAAAGGTTTTCTGGGCAATTGAGAGTCTTTCAACATCTTTTTCAAATGTGAGAATGGATGATTTTGGAGTGGCGTGGTAAAGAATTGTTGTGCTGAAGCCAAATCCTGTCCCGATTTCTATGATGAATTCAGGATTAATGAATCTTGTTAGTCCAAGTAACAGTTTTGCGTCAAAAGGATGGAGAGCACTCTTTGTGGCAATTGATTTGTATTGTGGAGGCACTAAAGAAGACCATTTTTTGAAAAGCCAGATGGATTCATACAGAGGCTGGCAGAAGACGTATCTACACAGTTTGAAAAGAAGGGGAGAATGAATAGAATGGCAGCTTTTGCTTTTGATTAACCATTTTGAAAATTGTAATGACCTCCATAGAAAAGTCTGAATCATTCGGTGATTGTTAGGGGTTTCTGAAATATGGCTTGACCACTCTAACCAGTCTGGCAGCTGGATAGGAAGAAAAAATGCCAAGGGTTAATACAAACACAGAAATTATCAGGTAATCGCCAACTTTAATTGCCACGGGGTAGTTTTCTATAATAAATGTAGCACCTTGAATTTTGATTAATCCGTATTCTTGCTGAAGCCAAGTTACCAATAGGGATAATAGTATACCGATTATTAAAGAACCTATGGTCATAAGGATACCATAGAGGAAGAAAGCCATTTCAATTGTTTTGTAGGGTGTTCCGAGAGCAAGCATTATTCTTATATCTGGTCGTTTGTAGATAACAAGCATTATCAATGCACTTATCTTGGTGAATCCAGCTAGGAGGACGACGAAGGCAAGCATAGCAAACACACTCCACTTCTCAGCTTTAAGAATCCTGTATAATGTGGGATTGAGTTCCCAAAGGGTTTTTACTTCACAATTGATACATATTTGTTTTAC
>JAJRPU010000159.1 GCA_024280615.1 Bacteroidota bacterium
AGGCATATATAATAGGAAGTTTGATTGTTGATGAAGATGCCCGTCGCCTCGTTATCCATAGAATAAAGCCAGAATACTTCTATTATCCCAAACACAGAGAAATAGTTCAGGTTATTCAACACTTGTTTAATGAAGGACGAGCAATAGACTTTCTTATCATTTCAGAGGAACTGGAGCGAAAAGGCAAGCTACAGGAGATAGGAGAAGATTATTTAATCCATTTATCTCAGACAATCGCTACACAACAGAACATTGAGGAACATGTCCAGATACTTATTGACCACTATATGTATAGGGAGCTTGCTCGGATTGGATATGAGCTGCAACAGAAAGCTCTTGAACACAGGAAACACCCAACTGATATTCTGGAAAGAGCCATTCATGAAATAACCGAACTTATTCAAACCACGTCTAGAGGTGCATATTTGCATATAAAAGATGTTTACGAAGATTTTATTGAAAAACTACATGAGATAGCTGCTGATGAAGACAAGGAAGGAATAATGACAGGTTTGCCTTCAGGTTTCCCTTACTTAGACAGATTAACTGGAGGATGGCGACCTGGGGAACTGATCATCTTAGCTGCGAGGCCGGGCATGGGAAAAACGTCATTTATGCTAACACTTGCATATAAACTTGCCGTTGACTACGACAAACCAGTAGGAATATTCTCTATGGAGATGGGTGCTGAACAGCTAGTTATGAGATTGCTCTCTATGGCGACATATACGTCGTTGCAAGAGTTCAAACATGGTAAAGTTACCCCCGAACGGCTTGTTGAAATTGAAAAGCAAGCACAGAAACTAATTGAAGCACCTATTTATATTGATGATACAGCACACCTTAATCTTATAGAGTTCAAGAGTAAGGCAATGTTGATGAAAGCAAGACATGATATTCAAGTTATCTTTGTTGACTATTTGCAATTGATGTCTGCAGGCAATGCTAAAGGAACTCGTGAACAGGAAGTAAGTGCAATTTCAAGAACTCTTAAAAACGTTGCCAAGGAACTTGAAGTTCCTATTATTGCCGTATCTCAGCTGAGCAGACGGGTGGAGCAACGGGCAGATAATAAGCGTCCTCAATTGTCCGATTTGCGTGAATCGGGAGCCATTGAGCAAGATGCTGACCTAGTCCTGTTCCTATACAGACCTGAGTATCACGGACTGATACCAGAAACACTCATTGAAGCAGGAATCCCTCATGAGCAAACACAGGGCTATACAGAGTTAATCATTGCAAAACACAGGAACGGTCCCACTGGAACAGTGCCCCTCAGATTCAATAGTGATATGACATTGTTTGAGCCAGCAAATGACCTATGGCTAGAAGCACTCGGAATAGGGAATGAAAATGAAGGTAGTATGATGGTTACAAAAATATCTGGTGCTTCAGACACTGATAGTGGTGAATATATTCCTCTTGATGGTGACGCAGACCTTTTCTTTGACGAAGATGATAATAACTTTAATACTGGAGATGGTTTTAATGAAGGTGATAATTCCGATGATGACATTCCATTTTAAGGTCTGCGATGAAAGTATTAGTTGCCGGTCCCGGAAATCTAGGTTCGCACATAGCAAGACGATTCGAAGAGAAGAATAACGAAGTATATATATGGCACTACGATAGGGATAAACTAAAAGAATTTGGTGAGACATTAAACGTGTGCATAATAGAAAATCTTTCTTTGTGGCGTGGAGATATTGTTTTTATTACTGTTCGTGATGATGCTATAAAGTCGGTTTCTGAGTTAATTTCAAAGAATGTGGTTAAAGTCCATTGTTCAGGTGCTTTGCCAACAGGAGAAATATCTGCCCGCCCAAGAGGAGTAATATACCCCCTTCAGAGTTTTGTTAAAACAGAACCCGTTAACTGGAACGAAATTCCTGTGTTTATTACCTATGAACCTGATTCGAAAGACGTTATTACGCAAGCGGCAAAGGAGCTCAGTCCTAAGGTGCTTGAAATAACAGATGAACAACGACTTAAAATTCATTTAGCTGCGGTTATTATCAACAACTTTGTCAATTTCACTCTTGGAATGGCAAAAAAGTATATATCACGGGAGAATCTTGCAGTGGATTGGTTCATCCCTCTTCTTAATAAAACAGTGGAAAGGTTTAGAGCAGGGAAGGAACCTCTTGTTTTGCAAACAGGTCCGGCACGCAGACACGATTTGAAGACATTGCATAGGCATTTGAACCTGCTAAGGCACAGTGATGACAAAACAATTTACGAATTTTATAAAGTCTTAAGTGATATAATTTCACGTTACTATGAGAGGGAGAAAGGGAAGTGACCTATCGGGAACTCAGCAGATCCTAAAAAAACTTTCTTACGTTGCAACATTTATTTTTGATGTTGATGGAACATTGACAGATGGTGGATTGTGGGTCACGCCGGATGGAAACCTCATTAGGAGAATGGATATTCGGGACGGTTATGCTATTAACTATGCCCTACGAAAAGGATATCAGATTATTGTTATTTCGGGAGCACGAATGGAAGGGGTTAGGGAAAGACTTAAAAGGTTGGGAGTTACGCATATTTATAGCCGCATAAGTGATAAACTTGATTTTTATAAATGGCTTGAGAAAAAGCTAAATCTCTATAACAAAGCAGTCCTTTATATGGGAGATGATATTCCCGACGTCCCACTATTGCAATATGTAGGTTTTGGCTGCTGTCCATCTAATGCAGCTCCTGAAGTCCTGAATGTGGTTGATTGGATTACATATTCCAAGGGCGGATATGGAGCGGCGAGAGAAGTAATTGAAAAGGTATTGAGATTGCACGGCAGATGGAATGATGTAACTTCTACTCTGTGGTAGCATCTCGTTGTTTGGTTATGTATTCACGCCAGCGCCTCCATGATAAATATGCGACAAAGATTGTTACTATTATTGCGATGGCACGGGAGATGTTTCTGGGAGAGAATATATTTTCTATTTTGATAGTAGATGGTGGTTGTGGTTTAATGGAATCTGTTGCCGGTGAGTCATCTGAAACGCTTGACTTTGCCAGAATAGCATTTGTGTCAACTTCAGGGGGTGTCTGTCCCAAAAGAAGCAAAGTTGAATAGATTCCATAGTAATATCCTCCTGAAAAGACAATGGGTTTAAGAACTTGCTCCTGCACCTGCTCAAGCCTGTATGTGTCCTTGATGGCAGGATGTGGAATAATAACTGCGTCTTTAACCTTAGGGAGAATCAGCACAGTCATAAAGTTGTTCTCTTGTGAGAGGCTATTTATTCTTTTCAGTGCTGATTCTTTAGTTGAGTCAGCAAGAACTGCAACCATTATGTCTACCGGAAAATCCTTTATATACTGACCGAGTTTGATATGTAGAGAATCCTGAAAGTTGGGGGGTAGCCATTTGACCGAATCAACAATAATTTGCAGTGAGCCGGCTATGACAGATTGAACGCTTAGCAACACAACAAACCCTAATACACTTGTTAGCCTCATAGTACCACTAAGTTATGTAGATTTCTTCAAAATAACTTCCACTTCATATCCTTTATCAAGCAGTTTGGAAAGAAATTTTACAGGGGAGTGGAGTAGTCCGGGCACATATGTCCGCTCTGTTCTGGTGCGCATAGCAACCACTTCTAAGTTAAGCGTTGATGCAATATAGCGGAATGTGCGTTTGGAAAATTCATAAAGGTGGAAAGGGGGGTGGAGGGGAGCTAAATGTGGAGTGAAGCACCTGCCCGTTAATGAATAAGCAAGTTTAACAATGTCGTAAGTGAGCCATCGGTTGTTCGGAACACATACGTAAATTATGCCGTTTTCTCTTAGCATATTCTTAGCAAAGGACAACAATTCAATTGGGTTGGGCACGTGTTCAAGAACCTCATGAATGAATATGAAATCAAATTGAATAGTGGTGTTGTTCTGGCTAAATTCTTCAAATGTGTTCTGGCTCACTCTAATATTATTCTCGTTGTGCAGATTTTCTTTTAGCATTTTAAAGAATGTTCTGGAAGGTTCAATTGCAATAACTTCTGCAAATTCTTGAGCCAGAAATTGTGTCAAGAGACCTATTCCGGCACCTACGTCCAGAGCATTTCCCCATGATTTTAAATGCTCCTGCACAAACTCTACTATGCTTTTCCATCTTTGGTTTATGTCGTCTTTAGTTAAAATAGTGTCAAAATATTCCAGTGGATTCTCTGATTCATAAAATAGTTGTGTGTTAATAGGCATTGGATTAGAAAAGACAGTATCACAATTAAGGCATTTGTATCCGCTTAGTGCAATGTGTCCTTTTGCACAAGGGAACAATCCTTGAGAGCCATCATATCGTAACCCTAAATTCTTGACTTTTTTTGATTTACACACAGGGCACTGGGAGTAAAAATTAAGCAACAGCCTTAATGTGTGCATTAGCGGAATTTGCGACTTGACCCTTAGTCACTTAATCCCCAGTATATGCCTACTTCTATTTGTGAAACAGGGGGTATTGTTCGGGAGCCTTGTTCTGAGACCACTGGAACTCCTTTGATGGATTCATATTTGCCAATCTGGAACCAAGGAGTGAACCAATAGGCAACACGAACCCCAACAGTGCGATGGCCAATTAACAGATATGCAGAATATCTGTAAGGATAGAAAATATCCAGTCCTGTAATTTTGGTTTTAGCGTCATAGGATGTGCCGTTTGGATTTTTGATAGTATAATTCTTTTTTAAAGTCTGGACGAGGGGGAAGTCTACTTCAAAGCCGGGGGCTATTATAAATCCTGCTCTTCCTTTATTGTCCCTTGCAACAGTTATTTGCATTTCAATGCTTAAGCCCAGCGAAGTGGAACGTAGCTTTTCCAATGTATTGCTTGAATCTATGGTAGGGAAAACTCTTGTGGTGGAAGGTTTATACCCAATTTTATGAAACCAAATCATGGGACTTATAGCCAAGTTGAAATTTTGAGTTAACTTCAACTTATACCTGAAGTATATGCCAGTTCCCAAAGAATTAAAAGGGGAAAATTTTATGGAATCTGGGAGTGGGGTTAGGCTTATTGGCATTCCGAACCTGATTGACATATCGGAAGACTTTATAAATCCCCTTTTTTCTTTGTCATCCTTTAAAATAAAGTCCAAATCATCCTTAGTTTGGTTTTGTCCTAGTACAGGCAGGTTTAGTATTATTAGGCTAAAACAAATGGTCCAAGCCAATTTGATTACTTTCATCATCTTTGCAAGTGATTTACTATTTGCATACAAAAGTAATTGGTTTTATTTTATTCAGATTTTTGTTTGCGATGCTTTCTTTCCATTTTCCTTTCCCATTTGTGGATTTTCTTGGGACTAGGTCCAATAAGAGAAACGTGAACATATCTATAGGGTCTTTCCTTCATATCAACTAACAGACTGTCTAAGTCCCTAAGAGTTTGAGTTAAAACAAGGTATAGGGAATCGTCTTTTGTAATGCGACCCAATGTTCCTTTGCCTTTTTGAATGTCTGTTAGGATGCTGTCAAGTATAACAAGGGAATGGTTTAAAGATGCTATTGCTTCCGTCAAGCCGCCTTTTTTGAGGGAATCGGATAAATCAGCAGTGTTAGCAATGATGCGTTGTAAACTTTCTTTTTCCTGGCTCAGTGCAGAGGAGACTGCCTCAAGATTCGCCATAATTGCCGCTATTCGTTGTTTTTGCTCTTTTAGCATTGTATCAAGACGAGAGGTAATCCTGTATATGTTCGCTAATGATTGTTCTGTTCTGACAATAGCATATTCAATTTTTTGTCTATTAGAACCCTTTAAAAGATAGCTTACTGTTCCAATTAGTGTGTCAAGGGATGCTAATAATCTTTCTGTTTTGGCTTTTATTGGTGCCATTTCTTGGGCAACCATTTCTGTAACGGTTAGTGCAACAATGCCTTTTATTGTATCGCCCGGTTCCAAATAAGTATCATCTGGTTTTATTTTTAGTTCTATGGCTCTGGAGCCAAGAATGTCTGCACTTATTAGGTGTGCCTCTGTGTTCTTAGTAAGTTTTATATCTGAAGAAAGGTTAATGTGTACTATTACGGGGGGATTGTAATAATCTTTGTCAAGTGCAAGGGTGATACTCAAAACTTTACCTACTTGCATTCCTTTGATAGTTACAGGACTTGCGGGCTCCAAACCCCCAGCATTATCAAAAATTATGTAGTATTCGTTAGACCTTCCAAAAATATCATAACCTTCCAGAAATTGATACCCTAATACTGCAGCTACTACAACAATGACAATCAATATCCCAACCTTTACTTCCGTTCTCACTCAATTAAAATTTTCTATGTTGGGGCTAAATTATGCAAAATCGCTCTACTCAAATCCTCTATTATAAACATTCATCATTCTGGCTACATATCTGCCAATTACATCAAATTCGCAATTAACAAAAGCTCCTTCTTGAATAAGCTTTAGATTGGTGATTTTCAATGTGTGAGGTATTAGGCCTACGGAGAACTTCTTGTTTTCTAATCTGGCAATGGTCAAGCTAACCCCGTTTATAGCAATGGAACCTTCTGGTATAACTAAAGGGGCATATTTTTCAGGTAGGTTAAATGAAAGCCATCGGGTGTTACCTTCATCATTGACTCCCACACATTCCAATACTGTGTCAACATGTCCCTGAACGATATGACCTTCAAATCTGTCCCCAACTTTTAGGCTTCTTTCAAGATTGACAGTGATTCCTGGCTTATAAAATCTTGCTATGGTTTTTTCTATTGTAGGTTTTATTAATTCCACTTTATGCCAACCTTTACCTTTTTCAATAATGGTTAGACATATTCCGTCGTGGGAAACACTTTGCCCAACGAACAATTCATTACTAATGGGCGACTCAATTGTTAACAACATACCATCATTGGTCTCAACATCTGTAATTATCCCAGTGCATTCAATGAGTCCGGTGAACATAGGAAATCGGATTGTTATTCGTTTGAATTGTGTGGAGAGGGTTTTTCTGTAGAGGTCTGGTTTATTGGATTAAGGTAGATAACTTGTGTTGGATAAGCGAATTCAATGCCCTCTTCCCTGAAAACCTTTGTTAATTTAAGATTGAACTGCTGTCGGACATCCATGAGATATTTGTAAGTTGGGTCATCAATAGTGATTAGTGCTTCATAGTCAAGACTGAAATCTCCCATGCGTTTAAAATGAATTCTTTCTAACTTAGTTTTAGGAATTTGGTTAACCACTTGTTCAACCAATTGAGGAATTTTTTCAAGTTTTTCCAGAGCAGTTTCATAAATTACACCAAAGCTCATTACAACACGTCTTTGTTTGACTCTGCCGTAGTTGTGAATGAATGAATCAACTATGGTTTTGTTAGGAATGCTAATTTCTTCACCATAAAAGCTTCTGATTCGGGTTGTTTTTATCCCTATGTGCTCCACCGTGCCCATCTTTCCGTCTATTTCAATAAAGTCTCCTTCCACAAATGGTTTGTCTATTTGAATGGAAAATGAGGCTATAATGTCCTGTAAGATACTTTGAACAGCAAGACCGATAGCCAAACCACCTATTCCCAAACCTGCAATTAGCCCCGTGACATCGAACCCCAGATTATCAAGCACCAGAATCAAAGCCAATGCCCACACGATGAGTCGAGCTAGTAACGACAAGGTTCTGGCAAGTGCTTGACGAGCCCTCGCCTCCTCATCCTCCCCTTTTATCCAGGTTTTTAATCCTATGTCAATAAAGTGTCCTGCGAAGCGAGCAGAGTAAAACACAAGAACAATTATGAATATTATTTTAATAGTCTTTTCTACGCCCACTGGCAAATGCAATAAATACATTGTTATAAACAGTGCAATAGCCACATAGAAAGGAGTTCCAAGACGGTCATATATAAACTCAAGGAGGAGGTCATCCACTTTAGTTTTTGACATCCGAGCCCAGACCCTCAGCCTCCTGATAATTATCCTACGAAGGAGGTATGTCAATCCGAGAAAAACGAAGAAAACAAGTATCGCTAAGAACAGCTGAAAAAGAGAAAAATCCTTATATATCTGAATAAATAACCAATCTGGAAGAGTGCCTTTTAATTCCTGAACCCATTTGTCTAAGACCCTCATAACTTATCTTTTTAAATATCAATTCCGAATAGTTGTCTTGCTGCCCATCCCACTAAGCCGGATATTAATGTGACTCCAAACAAGATGAGCGTCATTTCTACGAAGTTCCTCCAGAATGGACGGTTCCTGATTACCGACACAAAGAAATTGAAGAAAGCAATTATTGCTATAGCAGAGCTGACGGCAATGCCCAGACTGATTAATGTGTTATCAAGTAAGAGGAAAGGCAATACCAAAATTGCAACAACTAAAATATATGAAATTCCAGTTACTATTGCGGCTTTTAAAGGGCTCTTGGAGCTTACTCCTTCTGTGGCTGCTTCCTCCCGAGTTGAAAGATATTCTGCTGCTGCCATTGATAGGGAGGCAGCAAAGCCAGTAAGAAAAGCCGCCATTGCTATAACGTTTGAATCCTTTATTGCTTGGCTCATTCCTGCCAAAGCACCGATCATTTCAACAAGAGCATCATTCATTCCTAAAACCACGGAACTTATATACTTTAATATGTCTTCTTCTATTAGGTCCAGTAGTTTAGTTTCGTGGTCGTGTTCCTCTTCAATAATATGAGCAGTTTCAGGCAATTTACTTGCTACATAAGCGTATCTTTCCTGGCTTAATTCTTCGCCACGTTCCATAAGCTTGAGGACAAAAGACCTTGGGAATATCTTAGCAAGGGATAAATAGAAAATCTTTTTACCTGTTGAGGGCTTGATATCTTTCCCCGTCCATTCTTTCCAGTAATTATAGTGCCTTAATTCATCGTTCGCTATCTGTTGAAGCAGTTCTGCTTTTTGGGGGTCCTTTTCTTTTTGGGCAAGGGCGGAATAAATTTCATACTCTGTTATCTCATCTCTTTGTATGGTTTCAATTAGTTTCCTAAGGTCCATTGGTAATTCCTTGTGAGTTACCTGTCCGCTCATATCTCAGTTCATTATGGAACTAAGACAAAAGTAAAGAACATTTGTAATAAGTGAGGGAGGCTCGGGGGGTGCTCCTTCGGACACTGCTCGGAGGGGCTGAGAACATACCCTTTGAACCTGATCCGGGTAATGCCGGCGCAGGGAACGGGCTTCCCGGAACGCACAAGAGTGTGTCAGTACGGGAAGGGTTCACCCCGGGCTCCCATGCAAAAGTGGGAGCCAATGAAGGTTGTAGTGAATGGGAAGACGGTTGAACTCAAAGAAAGAAGTTCTGTTCAGGACCTAATCCATTCCCTTTCTCTTTCAAATAACCGGGTTGCCGTCGCTGTTAATAACCAAGTAGTTCCCAGAGAAAAATGGGCTTCCACTGTTTTGAAACAAGGTGATAAAGTATTAATCGTTAAACCAATTCAAGGAGGGTAAAAATTAGAACCATGAGGGAAGTTAGAATACCGACGGAGACAATGAGACCAGACCCATATCCAAAGTCAAGAAAAATTTATGTGAAAGGCAGAATCCACAAGGATATTCGCGTTGCAATGCGAGAAGTGGAGCTTGACGACAGGCATCCTGAGACGGGAGAACCTATCAAAGTGCCTTTATATGACACAAGCGGTCCATATACGGACCCAGACGTTGAGATAAATATTCATAAAGGGCTTCCTCGCATTCGTGAAAAGTGGATTTTAGAACGAGGGGATGTGGAACAATTGCCTGACTATACCAGTCCTTATGCGAGGGCAAGGGCTCGCGACCCACACACTGCACATATCAGGTTTCCTAATTTGCATAAACCTTATCGTGCTAAGAAAGGGAAGAGAGTTACTCAGATGCACTATGCCCGCCAGGGAATCATAACGCCAGAAATGGAATATGTCGCTATACGAGAAAATCAGAAACTGCAGGAACTGAAGAAGCTGCTTGGTCCCAAATGGACACGTCGTCATCCGGGAGAGCCTTTCGGAGCAGACATTCCAGAGGAGATAACACCGGAGTTTGTTAGACAAGAAGTTGCTGCCGGAAGGGCTATTATACCATCTAATATCAACCATCCTGAGAGTGAGCCGATGATAATTGGTAGGAACTTTAAAGTCAAGATAAATGCCAATCTTGGAACATCCATAGTTACCTCAACTATTGCAGACGAAGTTAAAAAGGCTATTTGGGCTGCCTATTGGGGCGCTGACACTATTATGGACCTCTCAACGGGGAAATATCTTTGGGAGACAAGAGAATGGATAATTCGTAACAGTCCTGTTCCTGTCGGCACGGTTCCAATTTATGAAGCGCTGGAGCGAGTGGGTGGTAAACCAGAAGAACTAACATGGGAGTTGTTCAGAGACGTGCTTATTGAACAGGCAGAGCAAGGAGTGGACTACTTCACTATCCATGCAGGTGTCAGATTGGCATATATCCCTAAAACCATTGACCGTGTTACGGGCATTGTGTCCCGCGGTGGTTCTATCATAGCCAAGTGGATGCTTGCACATCATAAAGAAAACTTCCTTTATACACATTTTGAGGAAATATGTGAGATTTTGTCCCAATATGACGTTGCCATTAGCCTTGGTGATGGCTTGAGACCCGGTTCCATCTGGGACGCTAACGATGAAGCACAATTCCTTGAATTGAAAACCTTAGGTGAACTAACCAGAATAGCATGGCAATATGACGTTCAAGTGATGATTGAAGGTCCTGGACACATCCCAATGCAACTGATTAAAGAAAATGTTGACAAAGAAATTCAGGAGTGCTTTACAGCACCGTTTTATACCCTTGGTCCGCTGGTCACAGACATAGCCCCGGGATATGACCACATTGCCTCTGCCATAGGAGCCGCTCAAATAGGTTGGTATGGTGCCTCAATGCTTTGCTATGTTACGCCTAAGGAACATCTTGGCTTGCCAAACTTTGAAGACGTCAGACAGGGAGTCATTGCTTATAAGATTGCTGCCCACGCCGCAGACCTTGCCAAGGGCTATGCCCCCGCACAAATAAGAGATAACCTGCTTAGTAAGGCAAGGTTTGAGTTCCGTTGGAACGACCAATTTAACCTCTCCTTGGACCCATTCACTGCCCGTGCATATCACGACGAAACCCTTCCATCTGAAAATGCTAAAGTGGCTCATTTCTGCTCTATGTGTGGACCCAAGTTCTGCTCTATGAAGATAAGCGAAGACATCTTTGAATATGCCAAGGAAATGGGCTTGACAGAAGAAGACATAGAGCGTGGAATGCAGGAAAAAGCAGAGGAATTCAGGAAAATGGGAGGTGAACTTTACGTCCGGGAAACAGTTAGCAAGCCATGATCACTGTTTTATTACTTGATTCGGTTCCTGATATTGCACGGTTTAGAGAATTGATACGCATATTTGACTATGTCCATGTTTTTGATTATGCCATTAAAAATCAAGATGAACGTGGTATTGTAAAAGAGATAGCAGAAATTTATCCTTATAAGATTTTTATAAGCACTTCAAAGCCAGAATATTACTATGATTTGCCGGTTGGAATCCATATTATGGGTTATGTCAAAAGTAAAGGAACATTATCATTTGATAATCCCATGTCCTTTTCTGTGCATTCTCTTGCTGAAATTCCTTATGAGATACCTGTGAATACTGTTAAAACTTTTGTTTCACCTGTTTTTAATCCAATTAGTAAAGGCAAAAAAGCGATAGCCTTGTCTGAACAAATGGAAATTGTCAATAAGTTGAGGACAAGAGGTGTTAGAAAAATAGTAGCACTTGGGGGAATAACGCCCAATAATGCGAAGGAAGCGATTAAGCGCGGCTTTGACGGCATAGGATTTTATTCCGCATTCAAAGAGAATCCTAACGCTGTTTTAAGATGGTTAGAAACGGTTAAAGAAACTGTATAATGAAAGGAGATTTGGTAATTGCAGGACGGAGATTTTCTTCCCGCTTGTTTGTGGGAACAGGAAAGTTCGGCAACCACGATATTATGGTTGAAGCCATTAAGGCATCCGGAACCGAGCTGGTTACTGTCGCATTGCGGAGGATG
>JAJRPU010000160.1 GCA_024280615.1 Bacteroidota bacterium
GTCTTGTTAACTTGCCAAGTAACTACACCAACATGTTGCCTCGTTCTATACCTATCATAAATCCACTGAAACATACTTAGCCACATTACAGAAACTGGTCCGATAGTTGTCCCTACCGAACCATTAATGTGATAAGTTGGAGACGTTCCTTCCGTGGTCATAGTCGGCTCAACAACATACCCTGCAATTTTCCACCTAAATTTTTGAGCACTAAAGCCTAAATTTGCACCATATTTCCTAACAGACACAGGTGTCAATGTCCACAAAAAACTATTAACCTGAAAACCCTGTTCTAAGCTAACTCCAGCTTCCCAATTTAATCTACCTATATCCCACCTAAATAAATGACGCATCTCTAAGTCACCCATCCCTGCAACATCAAAAGGAACAGTAAAATCCCTGAATGAACGATTATAATACGTCCCTTTAATAGTAAATGACCATACATCCCCTTTCTTTTCAATCTCACCCCAGTAAGATGTCCCCTTATTAACCCACTTAGTAATCCCTTCACTAAAGCTACCCTCTGAAACATATACAGTATCCTTAACATCATACCCAACCTCTTTAATATTCCAAATTCGTTTTAACCCGCCACTCACAGACACACCCTCCATCACAGAAACATTTTCCATCCTGGCTTCAAAAGAATGTTGCTTCTCATTATTCTGTTTTGATCGCATATAATCATAAAGCCCTATTATAGATATGCCATTGTCAAACCTCCTTCCCAATGTGCCACCAACCATCCAATAGCTTACATATAAATCCCTAGTTAACAAAACATTTTCCCCTAAGCCTCCACGTATACCTATTATCCACCCCCTCCTCTCAACACTTAAATTCAATCCAGTTAGGACAACGGGACGAGCAATGGAAGGAATACTACCCCAGGCAAACCTACCCAACTGAAAAGTGCGAAGAGCATCTGCAACCTTTAAAAGCTTGGTCAACTTCTTCGCCCGTTCTATATAAGCAAAAGCAGATTCATAAGAAGATGCAACTTGTTGGTATCTACTATACCAAGATAACATTCTATTATATTGCTTTTTCAAAGTTTGAAGTTTTTGCTCATACTTGCGATAGCGAGATATAGCCTCTTTTAGCCTCATATATTCCTCATTTAAAGTATCTCCCCTCATTTCCATCTCCCTCAGCTTCCTCTCTAACATATCAATGTCAATAGATTGCAATACCCCCTCTAATGAACTTATCTGCTGTTCTAAAACTTGTAAACTCATATATTCAACTGCATTTTCCTGAAGCATATCCATTGCCTTCTGACTAACCCAGCCCTCGAACTCATCACGGTCAAATTCAACACTAAGACCCACAGGAACAATCTGCCTAACACCGGGAGCTATAGCCCATGACAACGATAACGGAAGCATTCCACCAGTTAAACCAACTTGCCCCCTTATCATATATTGATAATAATTTCCTGTCCTGCGATATGTGGCATATTGACCTATTGCCTCTACATAACCTGATATGCGACCCACCTCCACTTTATCTACTAACTTCCCTGATAAAGTATCACTTAACGACTCTTGACCAAACATACAAGGACTAAGCACAAAGGTGGTAACAAAAAGACCAGCAAGCACTCTCCCCCAAAAGAGCAACTCCCTCACAGTCCCCTTCATTGCACCATTATTTTCACCCTTTTAGTATTACCCACTTTATCTTTAACCTCCATGAAATACAATCCAGGCTCTAATCGTCCGCCTAATGTAACCCTATATCTATGTTTGAACTCCCCACACACAACCCCACAACTACCTTCATCAATCAAACGATAAGTTCCCAAGGAAGCCCCCTCTATACTGCTAATAGACACCTCCTCCAAACCACGAGGACCAACAACTAACACATCCCCCCCCTCGTAAGCAGCAACCTGATAAACTTGACCTCCTCGCAAAACTACCTCCACGTCAACTATATCTGAATACGCTAATCTGCACCCAACAGTATCGACAAAAGCAACATAATATTGCCCCGGTTCATTTATAGCAAAAATACCGCTATCATTCTCTTCTATTAATGTTCCGAAACCATCATACAAACCATATGTTGCTTTACCACCCACCGAGTCAATCACAGATAATACCCCGCAGACATAATCAACAGCCAACAAAGTAGTATCCATACGTGCACCTTGTAACGTAAACCAATATGCACAACCATCCCCATAAGTAATATATACATTGGTAAATTCACCGCTGTCCTTTACATTTATTTCAGGATAACGAGGCTTGTAACTGTTTACTGTCGTGTCTATGTTAATTAACAATTCACACCCCTCAACAGAAACCCCCACACTAGACAGAAAAACAGCACTGTCAACCACAGGACAACCCATCATAAACAGTAAATTATGCGGTCTATAGCCTTCCCTCGACGAAGGACCAAGGAAGATTGGCTTTGGCAAGTCCATATATTCAATACTTGCAGTATCAGGCCCTTTATTAATCCACCTTAACCCCTCCATAGGACTAATGTATAAATACAATGCCAAGCTAGTGCCATCATCAACTATGTTCCTAAATGCTCTTAAAGGTGAGGCAGGGAAAACATCACCTCTATAATACGATATTGTATCTACAACATTACTAGTACCTGCTCCAACAGTATCTACTACAGCGGTGTCTAAAGATGCCCCTATCCCCGATAACTCAAACAAATAATGTCTGTCATATGCCCCATTTGTCTCGTTGTTCACTCGTCGCTCAGCGCCCAATAAGTACTTATATTTACTCCACAACGAATCTCCAAATAAAATATTAGTGAAAACTTTACTTTCTACACCACCTGTTCTTTCACTCCACTCCCCCCAATTAATAATAGTATCATAATAAGCCTTTTGTGTGTCAAGAACTTCTAAGGACACAACAGTATCAACAAAAGAAAATTTAAGATTCAAATAGGCATATCTTGGTACGCTATCGTAAGCTACGATAACACTGTCAAATGCAAACTTTCTAGCAGAACCATCGGGGAAAAACCAATAAACCGCAAAACCAATAGAAAATACAGAGTCCCTAAAACATTCTTGATAGCCAAGAAATCCAGATACAGTGACATCAAAGATACCATCACCACTAAACTTGGGATTCCAATATCCCCAAAAAAACACAGGACAAGAGTTTGCAATAATACTATCTTTATTGACTTCAAATAATGGTGCCAATAACACTACTGATGAAACACTATCACTA
>JAJRPU010000161.1 GCA_024280615.1 Bacteroidota bacterium
TCTATACCCATTTTCATAGCAAGGAACTTGCATAAGCCCATTTCTTCTGAGGAAATAGTTCCATCAACAGCCATTATGATCATAAGTTCTTTAATGTGTTCCTCTTTTTCCTGCTGGTTTTCAGGAATGTAAGGTTGTGCATTAGCAGGCAAGTTGGTTATTACTTGTAAATCTCTATCTGAAAACCCAGCTTTTCGGGCTTTGTTGATGATATACTGTATCTCTTCATTAGTTATTTTACCATCTGCAAATGCAATGGCAAGCATATTCTGCAACCTACGCAATTGTTTCTGTCTGTCTTCGCCTCCCATTTGTCCTTGGTCCGTCATAGGCATTAATATCTGTACCAGTCTGGTTTGAAGGGACCATCGGGCGAAATGCCGAGATATTCAGCTTGTTCTGGACGTAATCTTTCAAGACTTGCTCCCAATGCTGGCAGGTGCAATCGTGCCACTTCTTCGTCAAGGATTCTGGGTAATCTGTGCACACCGGGCTTATATTGGTCTCCTTTAAGCCACAGTTCCATTTGTGCCAGAACTTGATTTGAGAATGAACAAGACATAACGAAGGGGGGATGTCCAGTAGCAAGGGAAAGGTTGAGCAGACGCCCCTCGGCAAGGACAATAATGGGTTTTCCGTCAACAACATATCTGTGAACATAAGGTCTAATTTCTTCCTTAGTATGTCCATAGTTTTTGTCAAGCCATTCCACGTCTATCTCAACATTGAAGTGTCCAATGTTTCCAAGTATGGCATTTGGTTTGAGTAGCTTAAAGTGTTCTTCTGTAATGACTTTATAACAGCCTGTGGCGGTAATAACAAGGTCTGCTCTGGGCAGTGCTTCGGCAAGAGTTTTGACCTCCAAACCTTCCATAGCTGCTTGCAAAGCGAGAATGGGGTCCACCTCAACGACGATGACGTGGGCACCAAGGGATTTCAATCCTTGCACACAGCCTTTACCAACGTCTCCATAACCCACCACAACGGCTGTCTTGCCACCTATCATTATATCTGTTCCACGCTTCAAGCCGTCAAGAAGCGATTCCCGAATACCATAAATATTATCAAATTTTGACTTGGTAACAGAATCATTAACAGCAATAGCCGGAAAGGGTAGCTTGCCTTCTTCAGCTAATTGACGTAGTCTCATGACACCTGTTGTCGTCTCTTCTGAAACTCCCTTGATTTGCTTTGCTATTTCAGGGAATTCTTCAAGGACAAGCGTAGTCAGGTCTCCCCCATCATCCAGCAAAAGGTTAGCGGGTCGGTCAAAACTTCCAAAGAACAGTGTTTGAGCAACAGCCCACCAGTACTCCTCTTCTGTTTCTCCTTTCCATGCGAAGACAGGAATGCCACGCTTGGCTATCGCAGCAGCTGCATAATCATTAGTTGTTAGCGGATTGCAAGAGGACCACCTTACTTCAGCTCCCAGCTCAACAAGGGTTTCAATAAGCACTGCGGTCTCAACGGTCATGTGAACGGACCCGGCAATACGAGCACCCTTCAAAGGTTTTTCTTTTCCATATTTCTTTTGCAATTCCACCAGGCCGGGCATCTCAAGCTTGGCAAACTCTATCATTTTCTCGCCCTGTTCTGCAAGATTCATATCTTTCACCTTGTATGGCAGAGCCGGGTCTATCTCTATGCTTGAATATCTTGTTGTCTTCTTCATCGTGTTGCTTTTATTTGGTCTCAAAGATAGGCACAAATAGAGAAACACATTTTCGGAATAAACAATAAAGTAACACAGAGTAGGAATAAAAAAACAGAGCCCAGAAAAATTAATCACACAGGACACAGAGGGCACATAAAGTTTCGTTGAAAATAGACTCTTATTTTTACTCTGTGCCTTCCTCCGTGGTAAAAAACTCAGTTCTTAACCTGAGCGAGCAAGTAGAGAAGAGCCATTCTGACTGCTACGCCATGCTTCACTTGAGAAAGTATCCATGAAACGTTGCTTTCAGCAACAGAGGTGTCTATTTCTACGCCCGGATTCATGGGTCCGGGATGCATAATCCATATTTTCCTATCAATTTTAGCGAGTCTTTCTGGGGTCAAGCCATAGTCTCTGTTGTAGGCTTCTAAGGAAGGTATTAGCCCCTGTTTCTGGCGTTCTTTTTGGAGTCGCAGGGCTATTACCACGTCTGCCCAGTTGAGTGCTTCGTCAATGTCGTAAGTCAATTGAATGTTTTCTCTTTTCATTTGAGCGGGCAATAGGGCAGGAGGTCCGCAAAGCATCACTTCGGCACCGAGTTTGAGGAAAGCTACTGTGTCTGACCTTGCAACCCGCGAATGTAGTATGTCACCAACTATTGCTATACGAACGTTTTGGAGCGTCCCAAGGAAATACTTTATTGTGAAAGCGTCTAAGAGAGCCTGAGTGGGATGGGCATGGGTGCCATCGCCAGCATTGATTACCCGAGCGGACACGTTTTGAGCGACCCAATGTGCTGCCCCGAGCCATTTGTGTCGCACCACCATAAAATCAAATCCCATAGCATCAAGGGTCTTTAGGGTGTCGTATAGTGTTTCACCTTTTTGCAGAGATGAACTGCTTGTGTCAAAGTGGATAACGTTTGCCGACAGGTTCCGAGCAGCCAATTCAAAACTTATTCGTGTTCTGGTGGATGGCTCAAAAAATAGGGTTACCATTGAGAAATCTTTTAGAGCGGGAAATTTCCTAACGCCCCTGTTCATGAAGTTTAAGAACCTTTCCGCAAGGGTGAACACAGATTCTATGTCCTGTGCAGAGAGATAGCTTATTTCCAGTAGATGCTTATGCCTCCACATATCAGATACAAAACTAAGCCTTTCTGGGCTTTATGAACGGAGCAGTAAACAAGACGACTAACCAGATTATGCCTCCAATTAACTCAAAAGTTAAAAACAAGCAGGGGACTTGCAAAATAAGCAACATGCCCAGGAGAAGCATGTGGATGCCCAGACCCCACAGGCTCAGGACACTGAGTAAAACCTTGTCTTTTGAAATTCTCTTTAGGTAGGGAAATATAGTTGCAATAGTGTGTATGGCTAAATCCTGCCAGCCATAGTAAATAACGTATAGAAGCCAGAATGGAAAAGCAATTGTTGAACTGGGCTGTTTGAATTCAAGAGGCTTGCTTGTCGTGTCCCCCCCACTTAAATGCCTGTAAATCACAAAGAAGTAGTTCATAGCAGTTACTTCAAGGTGCATAAACAGCCACACAGTAAAGGCTACCCAGCCATTACCACAAATTTGGTATAAACCATAAATCCATAATGTGTTCAAGATGGCATCGGCTATTGAATCGGCATATCTGCCCACTAAGGATGGCTTTCCCCTGAGGCGAGCCAATGACCCATCCACTGAATCCAGAACATTCTTTATGAGAACAAGTATGCCAGCGAAAACAAATTGTTCCTTTAAAATCAGGAAATACGCCACAATACCTACTACAAGAAAGACAAAGGTTACCACAATAGGATGAATCTTTAAAGGCAGAAGCAACTTAGCGATGGCGACAGCCAGCGGACGTGCCCAATCAGAAAAATCTATGAACCTATGTTGCTTGGGAACCTTATCCATCACTTGACTGCCTTTGAAATGTTAAGTCTAATCGTTGTCCAGATAACATATCCGTTCTTGGACACGTAACCTATTTTAGGAAGGGAATGCAAATCTCTTAAATACTGTGACAAGTGTCCATAGGTACCAGAAAGTTCAAAAACGACCTTCTGGTTGACGTAAGAAACACACAAAGAGCCTTCGGAAGATAAGTGAGGTGTGTAAGGAGCAGGAGGATATAGTGTCCTGAACAGGGACGCTATGGCTTGAAACCGCCAGTTCTTAATTTTTACGCCCACAGTGCTTTCCACTTGCATCAACCCAGTGTACCCCCAATCAGACGGATTTATATACCAATCCAGAAGCCCATAATACCTATGCCACAAGCCCATTTCGGCATAAAACGACCCTTCAAAATCGTTCATAGTTCCCATTGGTTGACCGCTCAGAACCACTGCAGACACTTGCCCGTAAAGTTTTTTAACCTGTCCTGTTGCCCTCAGGACAAACATAAATGCTCTGATGGGAATCCTTGTAGTTCCTTTCAGTGGAACCACTCTGTCTGTTACGCCAAACTGAAAATATCCTTCAAGAAACAGATTAACAGAGGCTTTCCCGTTTAGTATCCTGACTGGTAGTTGTCCGCCAGCAGTATGTCGCCATACCCAGAATGAGTCTCTGCCCATGCGATATTCACTCAAACCAGTGAGGAAGAAACTATCCCTTTGGATATGCACTATGTGGAAACCCCGTTGCATAAGTGAAGCCACTAACTCAAACTCAGGTGGGAAGAACCAACCGCCCCCAATCTCAAAATCCCATTTGGACACGGAACATCTGACTCTGACCATGTCCGGATATGCCACAACTAAATTCCAATCCTCAATTCCAAATATCCTTCCAGTTCCGAATGTAACAGCCTGTCGCCCCGCTCTGACTTCTAAGTATCTAAAAGGTTTCCAACTTATCCAGTTTTCGCCAGCATATACAGTAGCTAATCGGGAATATTCGTAAGGTTGCATGGTTCGTGAAGTGTAACTTGTCCAACGATGGGCTATTTCAAAACTTGTTTTAACTGTTATTTGTCCTGTTTTTAACAGCATAAACGGCGTAAATCTTTGTTCTGTGAGAAATGGACTACTATAGCGATAAACAAGGAAATTACGTCCTGTTTGAACCCGCAGGAAGGCGTCAATGCCAACAGATAGGGAATCAACATTTTGTGAAGAACTAGAAGTATTAGATAAAAAAGCCAATAATAGTAAGACTTTCATAATGTGTAAAGATATGTAAGCCCGGGGAGGCAAAATTGCAACAAGTTGTATATATTCGTAAGAGCCTGAAGAGTATTAACTTATGACATGGGAAAAAATAAAGGAGGAAATTTATCGGTCAGTTGACATTAAGAAAAACCTTGAAAAGATAGGCAATGATTTAACTTTTGCAGATGTTCCCGAGCATGTTAGGACCAAACATGTTCATCGTTTGCATCCTTATTTAGGCAAGTTTATTCCTCAGCTTGTAGAAGTGTTTTTAAAGAAGTTTTTTAAGCCTGGACAGCACGTATTGGACCCATTCTCAGGTTCTGGAACCACTCTTGTGGAAGCTAATGTACTTGGAATTCACGCAACAGGAATAGAGCTTTCGCCATTTAATGTTCTAATCCAGCGCGTTAAGACAGCTAAATATGATATTCCTCTACTGAAAAAAGAACTATACGATGCCTTAGGGCGCTTAGAACGATTCATTAACAGAAAAAAGACTCTATTTAATTTTGAAGCAAAGGACATAGATGTAGACAGTGTAAGCGATTATTTGAAAAAATGGTATGCACCACAAGCACTTAAAGAACTTTTATTCTACAAAAGAATAATTAATGACTATACTTACAAAGACGTAATGAAGATTATTCTTTCGCGGGCAGCTAGGTCAGCTAGAATGATTCCTCATTATGAACTGGCGCGACCTAAGGAGCCAGTCACTAAGCCATATTGGTGTAAGAAACATAAACGCATTTGTGAACCCGTAAGAGAAGCCTATAAATTCCTGCATAGATACACTAGGGACATATTGGAAAGAATCATTGAGTTTGATAATCTGAGGACAGATGCCCAAATAAATATAATTCAAGGTGATACGAGGTTTGTCCATATTCCTGAAAACTCTCAATTTGACGGAGTTTTTACTTCCCCGCCATACATAGGTGTTATAGACTACCATGAGCAACACAGATATGCTTATGAACTGCTTGACATACCAAGATTTGACGACCATGAGATAGGTCCTGCAAGCAAGGGACAAAGCAAAAAAGCACAGCAAGAATATTTTGATGATATGGTTAAAGCATTACATAATATTCTAAGATATGTGAGAAAAGGGGGAAACGTTTTCATAGTTGCAAATGACAAGTTCAACCTTTATCCTACAATTGGCAAAACAGTGGGATTGAAACTGATTGATGTATATAATAGACCAGTTCTTATGAGAACAGAACGAACAGGCAAAACTTATTATGAAAGCATATTTCACTTTGTGTTTGAGGGATGAAATGTAAGGTTATGGCTAAAATAGAATCATCTATTAGACAGGCATCAAAGATATGCTTATTAGAGTAGTAACACAAAAGTTGCGAGAATACAAACCTGAAACTGAGAATATGCCCTTTCATTATAGGCTTATTGGTAAAGATAAATATGCCATATTTTCCTTTATACAATCAATCAATACGACCTTTGGAATGTCTATTTGGGAACAAACCGCTTTGTTACTTGCAAAGCCTAAGTGGACAAAAGTTCAAAGACAAGTAGATGTGGTAAACAAAAGGATAATTTCTTGTAGGACAGTAAACAATAATTCTGAGAGAAAGGTGTTTGATAAGATGTTGAGAGCTATTGATGAATATATGATAGAATTACGTGATGGGAAGAGGGAAGCAAGCAAGCGTTATGAGATTTCACTATTGAGAAAACAATTTGGTCAAGGACGTCTTTTAACTATTGATAAAGAATGTGCAGATTTGTATTTGCGAAGCAAGAGCGGTAAAGAATACTTTATTGATATAACCAGTGCAAAACCAAATATGAAGGAATTCAAAGCTATGAAAAAGAAAATCCTAATCTGGCAGGCAATCCGACTTACTGGATATCCAAAGAGAAAGGTAGAAGGGAGGATAGCCATTCCTTATAATCCGTATGCTCCCCAGCCATATGAGCGCTGGACATTAAGGGGATTGTATGATTTGAAAAGAAGTGAAGTGATGATTGGCAAAGAGTTTTGGAATTTCATTGCCCAAGAAGATGTCTACTGTGATTTGCTTGAAGTGTTTGAAGAAGCAGGAAAAACTTTGAAGCCAATCATTGACAAGACTTTTGCACAATTTAGATAAATTGTTATAACTTTGAAGCCCACTCATAACAAAGGGCAACATGGCTTCCAGCAAAAAACTATTTGAGATACTGTTGGCACTAACAAGCAACGAAAGACAATTGATTAAGAAAAAACTGGCTAATCAGAAAGAATTAACTCAAGAAGAACATTTCCTGCTATATATTCTAAAACATTTTCGTCCAGATATGAAGGGCTTGATAGACCTTGAGAGACAATATGCTTTTCACGAAAGGCTAAGTGTTGCCCGATTGAGACAGATTCGTAGTGAGGCCACTCAGCTACTTTTAATAATGCTTATGAAACTAAGTATGAAAGATAACGTGGTTGCAAGAAATCTTCTTTATATTGCCAGTGCCATTGAGCTAAGACGTAGAAAGCTATATTCCCGAGCCATTGAAATAAACAAAAAATTACTCAAGGACCCAATAGTTCCATTCTATGCCCCTGAGTTGAGGCTTCTGGCTTTTGCAGAAATGCAAAAAATCAATCGCGTGGACACACGATATTCGTCTAACCTAAACGGGCAACTTTACAATTTACATAACCTAAATGAAGAATTAGCACATTTTTTAGACTATCTAAAATTTTCGTCTATACTTAGCTTCTTACGTCAGTGGGAAAGAAATTATGAATTGCCTGTTAGAGCCGCTGACTTTCCAAAAGAATTGGTAGAAACCTACGAAATTCTTGAGTCACTGAGTGTAGAGTCAGCATCGGACAAACCTCCTTTTGTCTTCAGAACATATGCTTTATGTAGTAGTATTCTCTACAGAGCCTGTCTACACTTTAACTCTGCATACAGGTGGTTGGAAAAGCTTAAACAAGTATATGATGATTTAATGAAATCTAAGGAAAACGAAAAATTATTGGCAGACCAATATATATACGATATGCTCCATTTGTGTGGCAGCTCAGTTGGTTTGGGTATAAAAAGCAATCTTCAACTTATTTCCGAAATTGAAAAGGACCTGCAACGGTTTGAATCAGCTATTCCATCAGCAAGATATGTCTCTTATCTCTCAACGCTCTTTTTGTTTAAGGTAACTGCAATGTTTAAGCATGGAAAGATAGAAGAAATAATAAGATTCTTTAATAAACCACCTACTATGTACAAGCGAATTTTTGATACCAATGACTATCCGCTGATTCTCCACAATGCCAGATTGGTCTATCTAATGGCATTAGCTATTAAAGGGAAGACTGCCCATGCCCTTTCCCAAGCACAAAAACTGATGAAAGAGTTAAAAAATAAAAGTCACGAAGCAACTTTAGCCTTATTACTTGTTATGACTTATGCATCAATAAAAAGAGGATATGGGATATCTCAATATGTTAACAAAATGGTTTCTTACATAAGACGAAATTTTGGAGATTTAAATATCCTGCCTATTTTGAAAAAAATTATGGTTTTCGTTGGGAATCGCAACTATGAAGATGCCAAACAGCATTTAAAAGAACTTGAAAAAACACTTGAGAAACATCCATTGGAACACAATGTGTTCAGACAGGTGCCTTTCATTCAAATAATCAGAAGTATTGTTGACCATAAGGATTTGCAACAGGTTCTTCAAAACACCGATTTCCATAAAGAATCCCTATTGCTTGAGGATAGATGTCGTCGTTACCTGCACAAAGAACTGCTGAACTCTACATTTTGAGTTTCTCAAGAACTTCTGGTTTTCCTGCAACTAATAGAATCATTCCAGCTTCAATCTTGGTGGACACGGGTGGAATAAATTGCACTGCTTTGCCCTGCCTCTTAATACCCAATATGTGAATATCACCCCCATATTCAGAATAAAGTTCCTTGATGGTCTTCCCATTTATGGGACTGTCCTCGTTAACCAGAACTTCTTCAATAAGAAAGTTGCTAACGCTAAACAGGTCAAGGACATAGGGCTTCAAGACGGCATTTGCAATCATCTGACCCATTAATTCATAAGCCTGAATTATTCTATTAGCTCCAGCTTTGTATAGCAATTCACGGGAACGCCTGTCTGTAGCAGGTGCAACAATATAAAGGTCTGGATTAATGGTTCTTGCACTCATCACAGTAAATATGTTATCAGCATCGTTTTCCATCAGGGCAATGAGTGCCTTTGCATTCTCTATCCCTGCATCTCTTAAAGTTTTGTCCTCCATTGGACTGCCTTCAATAACATTCATTCCATCCTCACGAGCCCGGTCCGCATTTTTCTTATGGTATGCAATCACAACCACTTTCCTCTTGTGCTTCTTGAGGAATAAGGCTACATGCCGTGCTATCCGTCCATACCCCGCAATGATATAATGTTCCTTCATCTTCCTGAATTTAGGTAAAAATTGTCTTCTTCGCCACAACTCCTCACTCAAAACACTGGAAAATATTTCTGTAACAGCAATTGCTATTACACCCCATCCCATCACTATGACCAGCATCGTCCAAACCTTCCCGCCAGCACTCAGTGGGAACACTTCTCCGTAACCAACAGTGGTGATTGTTATTATAGTCATATACAATGCATCAAACCAGTCAACGTCTTCAATAGCTACATAACCCAACGTTGAAATACTTATTACTATCAAGGTAACACTCAGCCAAAACAAAAATCTTGCACTTCGTCTCATTCCACTGGCAAATAACGAAGGCAAAATTAAAATACCCCCAGTTTGTGAAATAGAACACAAAACTTAAAGGTATGCAGTGCTAAAAACAACATAACGTGTAGTTAGCACAATTGAAGTGTTAATAAGACATTCCCGGAATAGCTACTTTTAAGGTTCTTTGCCAATTTCCTACATTAATAGTTATAAGATATATTCCAGCAGGCAGGTCAAGCATATAAGATCGCTTGCTTCCGACATATACCTTGTGTGTTTTTCCTGAGACATCGGACAATGTGATTTCTGTTCTCTGAGGACAATAGTTAATGACCGTGAATTTTCCGTTTTTTATTCCTCCGAAGACGCACTGGTCTGCGAATCCGGTTGCTTCTACGAACGTGTAGTAGCAGGTTCCATCGTCATAGTCTGCGTTTGGGTCATAGTTTGCTGCCGCTGTGTCTGTGCAACCTCCTTGCAGAGAATTGGCTAATGTGGCATAGGCATCCAACTTGCCGTAGCCCCACATAATGTTTGGGGTTGGTCCTGTGAATGAATCTGTTTTGGCGTTTTGGATAATGGCATCTTTGATTTCCTGATATGTGGCATCTGGCTTAACGCTTAGGTATAGCCCTGCCACTGCTGCAACTACTGGACTGGCAAGGGAAGTTCCGCCAATCGCCCAGTGATAGTTAGACACAAGACGCCATCTGAGGGGTGACCCCGCTATTGTAGGCACAGCATTGGAAGCTACCGCTGTGATAGTGAACTGCCCTGTTGAGGCAATGTCTGGCTTGAGAAGTCCTGTCCTGGTTGGTCCCCAGCTACTGGTCTCATATAGCTCGCCAACGGAATATCCAGCAAGGGTTTGCAAATTGCTGTCAATATCATACCATTCTGTTCTGTTAACATAGTTAGCCACTGTGATTATCTCAGGGCGACACTGCATTCCAGAAACCATTGTCATTTCCCAGTTAGGGATAACAAGGCTGTCGTAAAAGGGAATGGTGGCAGGGGCTGGATATAGTAAAGTGTCCACAATAGTCGTTGTTCCGGTTAGCCTGATGTGGCTCCATGTGTCCCAAGCCGTGTCGGTGCTTATGGTAGTTCTTATCCAGTGGACATGTTTAGAGTTCCAGCCTGTGTCTGTCCACTTAGGTATTGCCACAATTGCCGCTGTCGCTGAGTCATATAGATAACCACAATACCATTTTACAATCAGGTGAGGTTGTCCATTAATGGTTATAATGTCAACCAGAGAGTCGTTCGGATTGGCTGTTTTGTATGCACAAGTGAGGAAGTCGTGAGTTGGTGTTGTTCCCATTTCCCTGCGAAATGTGTCATTCCAAATAGAATCCAGAGCAAGAGAGAACTGAACCAAATGGGAATTATACACCGGTCCATAGAACTCAAGCCACATACTGGAATCAGGTCTGATTTGTAGTTCTCTGATGCTATCGTAGATAAACCATGCTTTGTTTCGTGGGTTATTAAATCTGGCGTGCCACGGTGAAAACCTACGACCGTTCCCTGCTGCACTAACTATTACTCTTCCGGGCTTAGCCCTTACCATACTGGCTATCAGTTGCGATGTTGGGTCATAACCATCGTGAGACCCTCCATACACTCCTAGGCTAACATTTATTGCTATTGGCATTCCCAGAGAGTCGGCTTTCTGAAACATGTATTGAATGGCATCGGCAAGATGTGTAAAAAACGAGGAAGAAAAGTCCACTGCAACCATAATGATATATGCTTCAGGTGCCACGCCAGGATACTGCGGATTAGCAGACCCGTTCCCTGCCGCATTGCCCGCCACTGACGTACCATGCCCAAGGAATGATACCGGGTCCTGATGCGTTGAAGCTCCACTCTCTATGTCTTGTCTTGTCCATTCGCAACCATATCCAAAGGGTGCTGGGGGATTACCGCAATTGGCTCTCTGGTCCCAGATGTAAAGAATTCTGCTTTTCCCCGTGCTATCCCAAAAGTCAGGATGATTGATGTCTATTCCCGTGTCTGCAAAACCAAGAATAACGCCTTTGCCCTTAATTGGGAAATGAAAAGGGGCATCGCCATTGAGAAGTGGCAAAATGTTATTATTTACAAGTTTCATGTCCGATAGTGGCACAGGACGCTCCCATTGATAATCTATCCATTTAACAAACCTGTGTTCAGAAAGGGTTTTTACATATTTAACTGGAAGGTGCACGACCGCCCACTCCCCATAATGGTATAAAACATTGCCTCCCAAGGAATTAATAACCACATATAGCGAATCTATATCAGATGCTTTAACAAACAATCCCATCTGACTATTTGAATTCCTAAGGAACCGGCTTGAATTCTTAAGGAAAATTTCAAGTTGAGGACTAATGACCTGACCTAAAACATTGAATCCCAGGACAAAAAGAGATATAAGAACAAAAAGCCTATTCATTTCTGTTTAACTTTTAACGGTGCTTATTCAAAATTAAAACTATTTTGCTTATGGCAGTAAAGCCACAATATAAAGTTCGCTTTGCAGGTTCCTATATCACATTAAGAGAAATGCCCAGAACTGCCAAGCCGGAATTCGCTTTCATAGGACGTTCCAACGTCGGCAAATCTTCCCTTATTAACATGCTCATTGGACATAACATTGCTAAGACATCAGCCAAACCAGGCAAAACCCAAACCATCAATCTATATAACGTGGAAGACAGGTGGTATTTAGCAGACCTGCCGGGATATGGATATGCTAGAACTGCTAAGACAAAGCGTCAGAGTTGGCAAAAAATGATAGCAGATTATCTTCTTAAAAGACCAGAATTGACAATCGTTTTCGTTCTGATTGATAGCCGGCTTGCTCCTCAGCCCATTGACCAAGACTTTATCCAGTGGGCAGGGAAAAATCAAATTCCCATTGCAATAGTCTTCACAAAGACCGACAAGATTTCAAAGAACGAAATGAAAAAAGTTATAACTCAATGGCAAAAACTATTATCAACAGAGTGGGAAGAACTACCCGAAATGTTCATTTCTTCTGCCAAAACCAGAGTTGGAAGGGAAGAACTGCTTAACTTCA
>JAJRPU010000162.1 GCA_024280615.1 Bacteroidota bacterium
AGAATATTTATGCTCATCGGAACTTATAAACCAGAAGATTGCGTTATCTGGTTAAGGAAGGCAGCGTGGCCGAGGGGCTAGGCGGGGGCCTGCAAAGCCCTTGACGGCGGTTCGAATCCGCCCGCTGCCTCACAACATTGAAAGCAGTAGCAATAGATTTGGGGTCCAACACTTTTCAAGTACTATTCGTTCACTTTAATCCATATCCTTTTCAGATTCAAAAAGTAAAACTTGAGACATATCCATATCTTCTCAAAAGAAAGATTGAAGACGGGACTTTGAAACCAGCCGACCTGGGGGCTTTTTTGGAAACTCTACGACACCGGGCTCTGAAATACAAGCCGGATTGTTTCAAGGCGGTTGCCACAGCAGTGTGGCGCCAATATCCAGAACTGGAGTCGGTCCTAACTCAAACCATTCCGGAAGCAAGGATAATATCGGGACGGGAGGAAGCGGCATTAACGCTAAAGGCGATAAAGCATCTGATTAAACCTGATAACTTCTCTGCCATAGACCTTGGAGGCGGCTCCATTGAAATAATAAATAGTCATCACGACTCGGAAGAACTTTCCAGCATAAATGCGGGAACGGCAGAACTGCTTAGGGTTTTTCCCTACGGTAAATATTATAATTTCCAACAAATGCTTAATGACATAGTGAGTTTCCTTGAGGATTTATATCCTGCCAAGAATCTTCAAAAACACATTATTGGCGTGGGAGGGGCGTTCCATAGCATTGCTAACATTGTCCTTGTTAATGCAGGATTAACCAAAAATCCAGTGTTCTCAGACTTTTCGCCATTCCCATTGAAACAGGACGTGCCTATCCCACTCATTAAAGATTATATAAGCTCATGGCTAAAGAGAAAACCTGTGGAAATAATGGAAGATTCATTTCATAGTCAAATAGTTCCGTCATTCAGGTTGTGGCAATTGCCTTATATCTTTGCAGTGGTTATGTGGCTTTTAAAAGATGATAGGGAGACGTTTGCTTCATCCAACGCGGAAATAAAATTTGGATTAATTCTAAATTGTGTAACTTCACACTAAATAAACAATAACTATGAGACATGCCTTAGCTGGGGGAATATTAACTTTCTTACTAATCATCAATGGATGCTCTTCAAACCAGAGTGATACAGAATCCACTGATGCTGCCTCAACAGCAACTCAAAAAGACTCTCTGCCTTTAATACGACCTCAAGAAAGGAAACACTTTCAAGAGGCTATTGTCCTGACCGACGGGGGAACCAATGCAGAAGCCTATTTCAGCCACGATGGCAAAAAACTTATATATCAAAAGGCATGGGAGGAACAGGGAATTCCCTGTGACCAAATGTTCATCATGTTTCTCAATGACGACGGTACACCAGACACCACATACATGCTTAGCAATGGCAAGGGAAAATGCACTTGTGGATTCTTCCTCCCAGGAGACACACTCGTTATTTTCTCTTCCACCATGGCGTATGACAGCACCTGCCCGGAAAGGGTAAGACGATACAAAGGCAAATATGTATGGCAGCTGGACCCTAATTATGAAATTTTCGTCGCTACATTAGATGGCAAGATAGTAAAGCGACTAACAAACAACAAGTATTACGATGCAGAAGCAGTTGTTTCACCGTTGGGCAACAGAATCCTGTTTACCAGCACCAGAGACGGAGACATAGACCTCTATCTTATGAACCTTGACGGCTCAAACGTCAAAAGGTTGACACACCGAAAAGGCTATGAAGGAGGGGCTTTCTTCTCACCGGATGGTTCAATGATAGTGTTCAGGGCATACTATCCTGAGACAGAAGAAGAGATGAAGGAATATGACGAGCTTCTTGCCCGGAACTTAGTGGCACCATTCAAAACAGAAATTTTCCTTATGGACACCAACGGGAACATTATAAGGCAGGTAACCGATTTGGGAGGGGCAAACTGGGCACCTTACTTCCATCCCTCAGGTAAGAAAATCATCTTTTCTTCCAATCATAAAGCAGTGCAAAAAGGAGAAAAATTCCCGTTTAATCTCTACATGATAAACATTGACGGAACAGGCTTGGAGCAAATAACTTACGATTCACAGTTTGATGCTTTCCCAATGTTTAGTCCTGATGGGAAATGGCTTGTTTTTGAAAGTTCCAGAGTTACCAATTCAATTAGAGAATTGCACGTAATCTTGGTTAAATGGAAAGACTGATGAGAACAGAATTAATAATAGGGATTTTTGTTCTGGCTCAATCAATGATGGCACAGCCCCAGCGACCAGCAACCTATTTCAAGCAACACATTGAGGTTCTGGCTCATGATTCCCTTGAAGGCAGATTGGCAGGAAGCCCTGGGGAACGCAAAGCAATGCGATATATCACCAAGCAATGGGAAGAAATGGGATACAAAGTGCTAACACAGAAAGTGCCAATAATAAAAAACAGGAGACCATCCAATAAAAGTTATGTAAAGATTGGAAAGAAGGACGTTAAGTGGCACTTGGTCAGATGGTCAGGAGAAGGAAAAGCACAGGGAACAATCAAATGGCTTTCCTGCAACGAGGAAACAGACAAAACCCTGAACCTGGAGGGACGCATACCCGTAATGCAAGAGTGCGACTTTGACCCGCATCACGGACCCACTTTCTTTGAAAGACTCTCAACACTCAAAAGAAAAGGAGCCCAAGCAATAATCATTCATCCCACCGCTATCTCAGAACGAGACACAAACACTGCATACACATTCCAGTGGTATTCAATCCCTATTATCACAATTCCTACAATTGATTCAACCTATGATGGCAAGTCAATAAAACTTAACATAGACATAGAGATTGATTCCACCTATGGCTTCAATGTTTATGTCATTGACAGTTGTGAAACTAATTGTTCCGGCAAAACAGTTGTTATCTCAGCACACTATGACCATCTTGGAAATGGAATCATCGGTAGCAGAGGGAAGAAGGGAGAAGTTCATAATGGAGCAGATGACAATGCTAGCGGAGTCGCTATGCTACTTGAACTAAGCAGGAAACTTATGGAGATAAAGCATAACAAGCATAACTATCTATTTGTTGCGTTTACAGCAGAGGAAATGGGACTTGTGGGCTCAAAGCATTTCGTTGAAGACCCACCTTATGACCTTGCCACCACCCTTGCCAATGTGAACCTTGATATGGTTGGCAGATTGGACACCCTACTACAGTTCCTGGGGGCAGGCTCGTCAAGCAAATGGGACAAAATCCTTTCTGTGCTTGAAAAGAAGCATCAAAAAGTTGCCAAGTTTAAATGGGGAGGGGGCGGAATGGGTCCCTCTGACCACGCTTCATTCTATAAAAAGAGAATCCCGGTAGTGCACGTCTTCACCGGATTACACGAAGATTATCACAAGCCCTCGGACGATGCAGATAAAATCAACTATCGTGGAATGGAAATAACATACATCATTCTTACCGACTTGTTAGCAGCACTGGACACAATAAGCGAAATGGATTACATTGAAGTCAAGGAAGAGCAAATGACAGTGCGCTTTAAAGTTACACTCGGCATTATGCCTGATTACACCTTTTCAGGCAAGGGATTAAAAATTGACGGGGTTGTGAAAGGTAAACCAGCAGAGAAGGCGGGCTTGCAAGCAGGAGACATCATTGTTAAACTGGGGGATTATGAAATAGACAACATTTATTCCTATATGGAAGCACTCAGCCATTTCAAAAAAGGCGATAAAACAACTATTATAGTCATCAGAAATGGCAAGGAAATAACTAAAACAGTTGAATTTTAATGTGGTTGGTTGTAGAGACCAGCGGAACCCTATGCTCTGCAGGGATATATGACCCAACTACAAAACACTGGCTTGCTTATTCAAGAATTGACCAAGCAGACCATTCATCCGTCCTTCCTCCTATGATTAATGAACTTTTTGATATATCTGGCGTTAGACAAAAAGAAATATCTTCTCTGGCAACTAATTTAGGTCCTGGGTCTTTCACTGGGCTTCGTATCGGCTTAGCATTTTTGAAGGGTTTCCACGCCGTTTTTAAACCAACCTTTCTCGCAACAACAACCTTCAAAATGTTATTCTACTCTTTGCCTGAGGAAGAACAACGAGGAACAGTGCATACCATAGTGCCTATGCACAGAAAAAAAATATATCTGCAGACTTTTAAAGAGGGTAGTGAGCTAAACCCTGTGGTCTTGACAGTTGAAGAAGTAATAAAATTGTTTGAGAAAACAAAAGGAACTATTGTCATTTCAGATAAAACAGAATGGTTACGGAATATAAAAGACGCAACTGTAAAGGTTCGGCATGCAGAGGCATCTCTAATTCCAAATGTTCCTGAACTGGAAGTGATTGACACAACCGAAGTCCTCTTTATTGAACCAAAATACGTGGCAGAATTTATTCCTCATTCCAGAAAGCATTATTAAATAATCTTTTTACTACAACATTCCTTTGTCATTTTAACATATACAAATTGATAACTAATAGTGGAACTTTTTACGTCATGTTTTACTTAATTTATTACAGAGATAATACATTATTTTAGAAATTTAAAATTTAAGGAACATGCCAAGAAAGAGCAAGAAATACAACAAGCAGGAACCCAAACCAGAACTACATTTCCGCTTCGGAAAAGAGACGATTGTCCTAACTGATGAAGGGCTTCTCAAAGCTCTCAAAACCTTCCGTGCCATCAGGCACAGACTTCGCCAGGACATAATTGAATTTGTCTATCAAGAGGGGAGAGTCAGTGTTAGCGACATCCTTAACTATTTTAGAGAGGACCCATACTTAAAGGGCAGATACGGTAATGTGGAACAATCAGTAATTTCCCAGCATTTGGCTATCCTTAAGGAAGCCGGAATCCTTAAACAAACACGGGAAAGCCGCTACAACTACTACGAATTGAATGCAGACAAAATAAAGGAGATAGCCAACTATATCTCCAATATCATTTTCGGGACCGACGAGGAAGACACAAAGAAGAGGCGTCGTCGCCGTAGGAGATAAATTTTGAGTAATATCTCAGGGGGAAGGTTTTCATGCACACGAAAAGCATTTACCTGCTGTTAAAAGCAGGGGGCTATCGGTCAAAGGTTGTCTTTTCTAACATTCAAAATGCCTTCCCCCACCTTACCCATACACAGATAAAAGACGTTCAAAGGCAGTTTTACAAGTATTTCGCCCGTCTTTTAGGCGAAATATATTTGATGCTGTATGGAGGTCTTTCCAAAGAAGATATACTTTCTATGTCCCGATTGTATAACGTTGATGAAATTTTGTTTTTCTTACGAAGGAGTAAGCCCATATTTCTTATGGTTCCACACTATGGCAATTGGGAACTGGGGGGATGGTCCCTTGCCATTGAACAACCATATCGGGTCATTGCAGTTTATAAGCCACTAAGCAATAAACGGTTTGATAAAAAGATTTACGACACTAGGAGTAAATGGGGCACTTTACCTGTTCCCATGGAAAGCGTAGTCAAGTATGTGATTAAGTACCGTAATGAACCTGCAATATTTGTCTTTATTGCGGACCAGAATCCTACTCATCTGGAAGCCTGCTTCTGGACTGAATTTATGGGCAAGCCCGTCCCTGTGTTCTGGGGACCAGAGAAATTGGCCCGTAAGTTTAACATTCCTGTGTTTTGGGCACACGCCCAGCCGATTTCTGACTCATATCAAGAAGTGTTTTTTAGCCCTATTGCTACTGAACCAGCAGGAGCAAAAGAGGGTTTTATAACGGCTTCTTTCATGAACAGGTTGGAAAGGCTTATTAAGGCTATCCCGCCATATTGGTTATGGTCACACAGAAGATGGAAGCATTCACACAAATTTGACCCAAAAATTCATAAATTTGTTAAAGCATAGATAAAAGAGAAATGAGGACATTGCTTGTTGCGTTGGCGTTTAGTGTTGGGTTTGCAAATGTGCAAGCACAAGAGAACAAGGAAAGCAAGTGGAATGAAATTAATCAGAGGATAGTTGATTTGTATTCGGCAGGAAATTATGAGGATGCTATATATATAGCCCGTCAGAACAGGTCATTAATGGAACAAGCACCAACACCAATAAAAATAGTGTTTTATAATAATCTTGCAGGGTCCTTTCTGGAAGCAGACTTAGTGGATTCAGCTATCTTCTATTATTCAAAAGCGGTTGAATTAGCCCGAAGAGATACTACCAAACTGATAACTTCATTGATTAACCTTAGGGAGGCGTATGCTACATTGCCGGACTTCAACAAAGCGTTAGAAATTAACAACCAAGCCCTACAAATAGCCAGTTCTTTATATCCATCCACCCATCCAATAATAAAAGACATTAAAGACGCACAGGCTTATCTATACATCCAGACTGGAAAACCAGATTCCGCAATAGCCATCTACAGAAACCTTCTCTCTTATGCCAACATAACTGAGAAACCATATTATTACAAGAACATAGGGATAGCAATGCTAAATGCTGATAATGATAGTGCCATTGTGTATTTACAAAAGGCAGTTGAGGCATATAGCAATTTGTTGGGACCTATGCACCCAGAAACTGCTGAAACAAAATATCTTTTATCTAAGGGATTGTTGAAATATGGACAAGCAAAAAGGGCTAATGCACTAACAGACACTATATTAACGATTTATAGGGAGATTTTCCAAGAGGAGAATCCAGAATTTGCAAGGATTTATGCTCTTAAAGCAAATGCTTTGCTCAAATTAGGGCAGACACAGGAGGCAGAGGAATATTTCCAGAAATCAGTTAATATAGTTTTTGGATTCTTAGGCAGGGACAACCCTGTTGCCATATCTCTGTTGAGGGAATGGGAAGTGCCAGAAGAATATTTCACAAAAGTTCGTTAATTTTATACCAACGAAAAACTAAAATAAATGACCCATGAGAAGGAAAGTTTTGTTTCTGGTTCTTAGCTTAGCGTTGTTAGCTGGCTCAGCAGCACTTGCCGGAGGTAAGGATAAGCAAAAAGAGAAATGTTGTGAGAAAAAGGGAATAAAAGCCCTTTTCCATAGTAAGAAAAAGTGCGAAAAGAATAAAGAGGCTAAGAAGGGATGCGGAACAGAGAAATCTGCTAAGAAGAAAGGCTGTTGTGCACACAAAAAAGCCCAGTGAGAACAACTATTTTATTTCGGGGCATCAGACTGTTAACACTTCTGATTGGATTTATTCTTGTGATGGAGTCATGTGGGAGTGGCAAGCGTGCTCAGTATAGGAAGCACGGCAAGCCTAAAAAAGACTGTCTGGGATGCCCAACTTTTAAAAAGAAATAGGATACCTACTTCTTTTTTCTTGTCAAGATGACGCTTATCAACAAGGCAAAACCACCTATTATAGAAATACCAGCTGATATCGGTATGTCAACATATATAGCGAAGAAGAGTCCTGCAGAGGTTAAAGCAATATTTGTTATCTGAGCCAATATTATCATAGAATGTAAACGCTTTGCCCATAAAAACGCTATAGACGCAGGCACAACCAATATGGAGAGCAACAAGACTATACCCACACTTTCAATGGCAATCACTGTTAGTATAGCAACAAGAACAGAAACACTATATTGCCAGAAAGAAGGCATCATCCTTATGGAGTGGGCATAGACAGTATCAAAAGTTGATATGGCGAGGGCTCTAAAACCTGCAACAGTGAACATGATTGTTATAAACCAGATGCCCAGTGAGAAAAGTAGTTGTTTGGGCACCAGGGCTTGGTTGATAACGAAAAAAGAGAAGGGTATGTATGCCGCTTCGCCAAAAAGGACACACTCAGGGTCAAGGTCAACACTATATGTCCACAGGTCAATCATGAGCAATCCGAGAGCAAAGAGGAAAGTGAAAATCAAGCCCATTATCCCATCTGGATACATTCTGGTTTTCTGATGAAGCCATTCAATGCTTAGTGCTGTAATAACTGCAAGAATAATCGCCAAAATAAGGAACCATTGGTTGTCATATATACCACCAATTAAATATCCTATTACAATGGCAGGCAGGACAGCGTGAGATATAGCATCGCCAAGCATTCCAAAGCCTTTCAGGACAATGAATGAACCCAGGAGCGAAGCGGCACTTCCGACCAAAAGCAGAACAACTATTACCCAGAACCATTCCATGGAACAGGTTTTTTATGTGGGTCATATTGTCTATCACGTAACAGTTCATAAAGTCTTTGTTCCACTTCTGGAGTTATGATGTGTTCAAGGCTTTCTGCATAACTGTGCACCTTTTCAGGAGCAATTTTAACTATTTCACTAAAATAGAGTTCTAACAATCTGTGCAATCTGGTTAATCGCCTGGCTTTTTCAAGCCCGATATTAGTTAGCGTCCATCTACTTCCAGAACGTTTAACAAGTCCTCTTATTTCTAAAACTTTAAGTAATATAGTCCATGAAGGGGGCGGGTCATCACAGGCTTGCCTCAAGTCTTCAAGGGAAAATGCATAGGACATATTTCCTGTTTTTTCCAGAACTTTATATGCGGCACGGAGAATGTTTTCCTGCCCACGAGACCACTTAAACAGTACGTATTTGATTTTGTGCAATATGATTCCGTAGTGGGGGCTAAAAAGGATAGTCAAAAGCCCTATTAGTCCAGCGGAGAATATAATTAATGGTCCAGTGGAAAGCCCTTCAACTTTCGCTGACACTACTCCGCCCAGCACAGCAAGGACAGCACCGCTTAACCCTGAGAGTAGTAAAGTGGAATATAGCCTTGTTGAGAAGAAACGTCCTATAAGGGCAGGGGCAATGAGCAGACCAACGGCAAGCACCACACCAGAAATATAAGCAGTGAGCAAGATGCCAGAAGCCACAATAAAAAGCAATGTTTTCCTTAAGCTACTTATTGGTACCCGTTGTGTTCGCCCAAACACAGTATCAAAGCCAGTGAAAAACCATCCTCTATATAAAAACCATATAACAAAGGAGCCTAATATGGACGCAATTACCATATATGGCACTTCCGAAGGCAGAATAGCGGACACCTCGCCCAGAAGCAATGTGTTTAACATTGTTTTTTCTACCGAAGGCATTTTCTGTGCTAAGGCAAGAAAAGCTATCCCTATGGCAAACATGAAAGCTAGCACAATGCCCAAAATAACATCTTCTTTTAGGGGAGTCCTGTCTTTGACGAACTCTATTAGTGTTGCAGCTAATAGTGTTGATGCAATAGCCCCCACAATTAGCATTGGAAACGACACATCAAGAAACATCAGGAATACGAAGGCAGCACCAGAAAGAACAGAATGCGATAATACATCTCCTATCAAAACCCTGTGATGAACCAACAGAATGGAACCCATTAGACCACTAAACCATCCTATAAAAGCCAGAGCAATGAATATGTGCAAGGGCAGGTCCATCATCTGGTTGGTTTTTCCCTGAGATAGGAAAGGCGTTGACTGAGTTTTGCAAGGACGGGCAAGTGCCCTCCATAAGCACGCTCTATGTTCTTTGGAGTTAAGACTTTTTCGGGAGAACCTACTGAAACCGTATGCATGTTTAATAATACCAGCCACTGAAAATGCTCAGCAGCGGTAAACAAATTATGATGAACCACAACAACTGTTTTGCCTTTTGAAGCCTGTTGCTTAAGTAGTTCAAGCAAAGTCTCTTCTGTTTTTATATCGACGCCGGCAAATGGTTCGTCAAGCAGAAACAGGTCGGGGTCTTGAGCAAGAGCTCTAGCAAAGAACACTCTTTGTTGCTGACCTCCTGACAACTTGGATATTTGCCTGTTGCGATATTCCCACATGTCAACTGTTTCAAGGGCTTGCCGAACTATCTCTTTATCCTGTTTAGTGATTCGTTTCCATAATCCTTTATGAACCCATCTTCCCATCATCACTACGTCATATACGGTAGCCGGAAAGGTCCAGTCTACCTCTTCCTTTTGCGGAACATAGGCAATTCGCTTATATACTTCGCTATATCTTTTGTTCCAGAATAGGATTGTTCCGGAATGTGGCTTAAGGATTTCTACCATAACCTTTAAAAGGGTTGACTTGCCGGCACCATTAGGACCTATTATGCCTGCTATTACACCTTCTGGAATTTCAAAGGAAACGCCCCAGATTACCGGTCCCGAGTCATATCCGGCAGTTAGGTTAGTAACTTTAATTACTGGATTCATTGTGTTCATAAGTCAATCCATTTACTATTGTGTCTATGTTACTTTTGAACATTCCTGGAAGGGTTTCGGCTATTGTTCCGGGTTCGCCAAGGGCATCTGAGTAGAGGGTTCCACCTATCCGAACTTCCCAGCCTTTTTTTCTTACCAGTTCTTTCAGTGCAAGGATTCCCTTGTTGTTAACAGAGGTTTCAACAAAGATAGCGGGAATTTGCCTTTTTACTATCAACTCGGCAAGTTTTTCTATGTCGGCAATGCCATATCTATCAAGGGTTGACACGCCTTGAAGAGTATAGACCTCAATACTGTATTCTTCACCTAAGTATGCGAAGGCATCGTGGGAAGTGATTAACACCCTTTTGGATGTAGGAATTTTTATTAGTCGGTCATGTGCATATTTATGCAACTTCATAAGTGTATCAACGTATCGTTGAGCGTTTTGCAAGAATTCTTTGTGGAACTGTGGAAAGCGAGCAGAAAGAATATCTGCAACATATAGAGTTACTTGTTTCCAGAGGGGCATACTGAACCACACATGGGGGTCATAGGTCTTAGTGGCACTGTCTGCAATAATTAGCATTTCTTTCGGTATTCCATCAGTAACGGCGAAAGTGTTATTTTTCTTAGCTTTCAACCCTTCAAACACCTCGGTCATTTTCCCTTCCAGATGCAAGCCGTGATAGAATATAAGGTCTGCCTGGAGCAATTTGTTAATGTCTCCCGGGGTCGCTTTATAAAGATGGGGGTCTGTGCCCGGTCCCATCAGGGCTTCCACACACAGGACCCCGTTGCCAACATGCTTGACCACATCAGCAACTATTCCAGTTGATGCTACCACATAGGGCTTCTCCCCACAATGAGAAGGCTTTTCTTGAACAGTGCATGAAAATAGCAGTAAAACCCAGCCAATTAGCCAATAGATAGATTTAGTTATATTCACGATGGTTCCTGTTTTGTTTGTTTCATTTTCTGATTGAGGTATTGACGCCATCTTCTGGCACAGGCTAAATGTTCTTGGAATGTCCTTGAGAAGTCGTGATATCCGGACCCATCCGTTCGGGCACAGAAAAACAGGAAGTCGTGTTTTTTAGCGTTAAGAACTGCTTCAATAGCCTGTTTGGAAGGCGTTCCTATTGGACCAGGAGGCAATCCTTTGTATTTATACGTATTGTAGGGGGATTCTACTTCCAACATTTTCCAAGTGATTCGTCTTATTGACCAATCGCCAAGAGCATATTTAATAGTTGGGTCCGCTTGCAGCCTCATTCCCTTACGCAATCTGTTAAGATAAACACCTGCAATAATAGGCATTTCATCAACCCTGTATGTTTCACTTTCCACTATTGAAGCCAGAATCATCACTTGCATCGGAGTGAGACCTATCTTTTCTGCTTTGGCAAGTCGTTCGGGAGTCCAGAACTTTTCATATTCCCGATACATTCTGTCAATCAACTGTTCAGGAGAAGTGTTCCACAGGAATTCGTAAGTGTCCGGTATAAAGATAGCTAGTACTGTTTGGGGCGTTAGTCCATATTTAGCAAGGAACACAGTGTCGGTAAGCACTTCCATTATCTGTTGTGAATCCGGTTCAAGATATTTCCCAAAGAATCCTGCAATTTGGGGCAAAAATCTGAATTTACGCCAAGATAACATTAGTGGTTCCTGACGCCCAGACCGTAGCATCCTGATAAGTTCAGGATAAGACATATCCTCTTCAATCCTGTATCTACCCGGATAGACGTGTTTATGATAGTTCATTTGGCGAGCCAACCACTTGAACGCTTCACAATCTGAAACTATTCCCTGATTACAAAGGTCGTTCATTACCCGCTCAAAAGTGGCACCTGTCGGAATGTATATGTATGTAACACCATTCTCTTCCTTCACAGATACGGAAGGAGCAAACAGCAGTTTATATGCATAGACGCCAACGGTTAAGCCAATAATGAGAACTAAAAGGAACAATAAGAGAAACCATCTGATGCGAAGTTTCTGTTTGACGTGTTTCTTTTTAACCATTATTAAAATTTATTAGAAGAATGTGTTACCTGTTGAATAATGCCGTGTATGAAGTTAAGCAGTTCTTCCCTTCCAACTCTGGTTTTGGCAGAAGAAATGAACATTTCGGGTAGTTCTTCCCACTCTGTTGATAATAGTTTTTGCCATTGAGTTATAACTTTTTTTATTTCGTTCTTTGAAATCTTGTCGGTCTTTGTGAAGACTATTGCAATGGGAATTTGATTTTTCCCTGCCCACTGGATGAAGTCTTGGTCAATGGGCTGAGGAGCAAGCCGGCTATCAATCAGAACGAAAACGCTTGTCAATTCAGGTCTTTTAAGAAGATAATCTGCTATCATTTTTTGCCAACTCTGACGCTTTGTCTTAGCAGTTCTAGCATATC
>JAJRPU010000163.1 GCA_024280615.1 Bacteroidota bacterium
AAGGGTCGCAACGCCTCTGGGAAATCAACACTTTTGAAACTCATAACAGGTGTTCTGAAGCCCAATAGTGGGAAAATTCACTGTTCTGAACAATGGGAAAATAGGGCTGTCCTTTTGGATGTAACTGGATTTATTCCCTCTGTTACAGTTATGACGCAAATGGTTGCATATGCCAAAATGTTCAATGGTGATGCTGAACATAGCCTTCAACAAATGAATATTCCTCAGGAATTTTGGCGTAAAAAGTTTTCTGAATTGTCTGCTGGGATAAGGCAACGTGTCAGATTGAGCATTCTCTTTTTGAAACGGAACCCAGAAGTCATCATAATTGATGAACCTTTCAAAGACCTTGATAAGGACGGGATTTCCCTATTCATTGACCACATGAAGAAATGGCAAAACGAAGGCAAAACAATCATTATGTGTGCCCAAGCAGAAGAGGGAATAAATGAGATTTTTGATATTAAAGTCTTACAATTCCCAATTGGAAATTAAACCTCAATGTTCAAAAAATTATTCGTCTTTTTGCTGGCAGGCTTATTTATCGGTTTCATTGCCAAGAGTTATAACTCAGACCTTTATGACCTACACCCTCGTTTCATCATAACTCTACTATGGCTTGCAATAGGGCTGTTTGCACTTGTGAAAACCCATCAAGTAGTTGAATTTGGAATCGTTCAAATCCTGACTGCTAACGTTACAAATCCGATAAAATATCTCGTTAGTAATCTCTACCAATCACTAATAACAATCACGATACTTGTTTTTATAATATTACTTATAAACGTTTTTTATAAAAATTTTGAGATTATTGAGCAGGCATACGGGCTCTTTGCCTTTACTTTAATCGCATTTCACACTATTATGCTTGCCATTGTATTAGCACTATTATTCAGAAAATTGCCAATTGTTCTCGTCGTTTTCATTTTTTCAATATGGTTTCTCATAGAGACTATCATTACCAATCAGGCTTGTGGCTTTGACCATGTGCCATCACTTCTGTTCGCATTACCATTCGCTGGAATTAGAATCGCCCTAATATTAAAACAATTTAGTTTAATTAGCATTGTTTTGTCTATAATATGGGTTATTCTGTCAGGGATATATGTGTGTTCTTTCTTGTGCAAAAAAGTGCGTTGTAAATAAAATTTTAACCCACATCTCTAAAATGCACAATCCTGTAATTGTTTTCATCAATGAATTCCACTGCTATGGCATGGATTTCCACGGGCTGTGAAATTTCATGTTGGGCAATGTATTCCTCAACGCCAAGGTAGATATGTTCCAGTTTTTTATCGTCAATTCGGATTTCTGGCTCGCCGAATCCAGAACGTCCTTTGACTTCAATGAAAATAATGGCTTTTCCGTCCGTGCAAATGATATCTATTTCACCGTTTTGATGACGCCAGTTGCGTTCCAGAATTTCATAACCTCGTTGAGACAGGAACTGGCAAGCCAACTCTTCAAAGAGTTTCCCTAATTTCTGCTGGTTTGACCTTTCCTCGCTCAACTCGTATCACTTTTGCAGGGAACTTTTCAAGCCATGTGTAGTTGTGCGTGGTCATTATCACCGTTACGTTCAGTTCTTTGTTTAGCGTGTGAAGAAGTTTAACTATTTCCTCACCTGTTTCAGGGTCAAGGTTTCCAGTGGGCTCATCTGCCAAGAGCAGGTCTGGTTTGTGTATTATGGCTCTTGCAATGGCAAGCCGTTGCTGTTCACCACCGGAGAGTTCATAAGGCATTTTGTGGGCTTTGGTATGTAGTCCAACTCGCCATAGCATCTCTTCAATTCGCCGTTCCCTCTCTTTCCGTTTCCTGATGCCAAGGATTCTAAGAATGAAATGCAGGTTGTCAGCAACCGTCCTGTCCGTCAACAACCTGAAGTCCTGAAAGACCACGCCCATCTTACGCCTCATCTTCGGAATGTGCCACCATCTTAACCTACGCAGGTTGAACCCAACCACTTCGCCCTCACCCTCCTTCAGAGGAAGTTCGCCATGAAGCGTCTTTAACAGAGAAGTCTTCCCTGAACCTGTCTTCCCAACAATATAAAGAAACTCGCCTCGTTCAACTTGCAAGTTAACATTTGTCAAAACAGGCGTTTCACGCTGGTAAATAACCGCATCCCTCAAATAGGCTATCATAAAAGTAAAATTAATATATCTTCATTAAGGCTGGTTTTCATCTTTATTATCCTCAAATAGCATCTTATGTAATGAATCCAGAGCAACTTCAATTTCTTGTTCAAACGGCGGAACGGGAACAGGAAGGAGACCAATAGAAACCTTGGCACCGTCTTTAAAAAGAATCTTTTTAGTGCTTCGGGCAAAATTATTCATATCTTCTTCATTAAATTCTTGCCTTAGTATGTCCTCTATGTCATCGGCATCTGTAACTAAATATCCTACGATGACAAATGGAACAACTTTAAAATCATCTACTTTCGTCATCTTTGTCTCTTTTCCTCTAAATTAAAAATTTAATACGATAAGCATTATTGCTTAAACAAACGTATTGTGCTTATCTTTCTGGTTTTTTCCCAGAAAGTATTCTATAAAACTGTTTCAGTGCTTCATGCACATCACTAGGGGGCACGGCAACTGGCATGGCAGCAACCTTGACGTTAGCGTCCTTTTTAAACAGAACATGTCGTATAATCTTTACAAATTGGTCAACCTCTTCTTCAACAAAGTCAGTTCTTGCCACACGGTTCCAGTCATCCTCTTCAGTAAATAAAAAACCAACAACAACAAAGGGAACAACATTCATTTCTTTCTCTTCAGTCATTCGTTAAGCTTTTATGTAAAGATACATCAAAAGGAACTAAATTCTAAGCCTATATCATTTTTTTAAGCAAACACTTAAATATAAGTCAGTGAAGAGGTTAACAAATAATATTAAAAAGTCCTATTGGACAGCGTGTCGTAGAGAATATAGAGACCCAGAGAAGATAAGTAGGGGAGTTAAAATTCTTTCATCAGAACAAAACAATATTGAATTCATTAGTCAAGCGCTTAATGAAGCATCAGCATTAACAAGATTTAAAATTCTATATCTGATTTATCGGATTGGAGACCTGTGTGCTTGCGATATTCAGGAATTGATTGATATTTCATTACCTGCTGTTTCACAACATCTCACTAAATTGAGAGAACAAGGTTTGATTGAGTCTTACCGACGCAAAAGAACAATTTATGTTCGCTTATCACCTTTAGCAAAGGACATTTTGACACCAATTTTTTCCATTTTGAAGGCAAGCCAAGTCTCGGACTTGAGGTCAACATTTGTTAATGAAACATCAAAATCCTTGTGATTATGGATTGTGGATGTAACGATAATGGCTGTGTTGTTGCCACAGATGTATGTCCTTCTTGTAATAATAAAGGGAAAAGTGTAAGACCAACTACTATTAAGCATTTGATTAAAAGTGACGTTATCAAAGCATTACCAACTCTTGAAGAATTCTTTTTCTGCGAAACTCCCTCGTGCGATGTTATATATTTCCATCCGCTTCGCAATTTGATATTTTACAAGAAAGACGTGAAAGTGCGTGTGGGCATAAAAGAGACAGAGCCGCCCATTCCTTTATGTTATTGTTTTGGATGGACTAAGGAAAAGATTGCTCAAGAAATAGAACAATTTGGTAAAACAAAGGCAATTGAAGAGATTACTACTAAAGTGAAGGCAGGGGAATGTAAGTGTGAAATTACTAATCCGTCGGGGCGTTGTTGCCTCGGCACAGTCCGCAAAGTAGTAAAGGAACTTTTAAAATCAAGGAGTCATGAAGGGTGAGAAATTAACATTAATGGGAGGCGTTCTAACGGCTTTCTTGACCAGTGCTTGCTGCACAATCCCATTAGCATTAAGTATAATCGGTATCAGTGGTGGAGCAGTAGCATTTACGTGGCTTGAGAAATATAGGCTTCCGCTTACAATCATCAGCATTGCCTTGCTGGGACTATCATTATATCTTGCTTATAGGAAGGACAAAACTTGCAATTGCGAAACGGAATGTGAAGTAACCACAACGAAGAAAGTAAGTAGGATTAGTGTATGGATTTCGGCAATAGTAATCTTATTCTTTGTGTCTTTCCCTTATCTGCAGGGTAGCGAGTTGTCTTCTGAAAGTAGTTTTGCTTATCAAGAAACGAGCAAACTTGACACTGTAGTTATTATGGTTGAAGGCATGACTTGTGGCGGTTGTGAAACAACAGTTGAAAGAACGTTGAACGAAATTGAAGGAATAATTAAGGTGAGTGCAAACTATAAAACAGGACAGGTACAGCTAATTGTAGAAAAGACAAAGCGAGACTATATACTAACAATGGCAAAAAGTAAAATCACGGAATTGGACTATAAAATCATAAGTTATAACCCAGAAACAGAATGAAAACAAGAGATAGGGTATTAAGCAGATTATTAACATGTGTAAGTTTGGTATTTTTACAATTCATCTCAAATGCCCAATGTGTTATTAAGGTAGTGTTCGGACAACATAATATCCCTTTATCTGAAGTGGCAGTGTATGTATATGGTGTTGATACAGGAAAGGTTATTTATGCCACTATTACAGATTCGTCTGGTATGTTTGTCATTCCCGAGGAGATATGCGATTCTTACGATTCTTTATTTATCACTTTTAACACAATGCGTTATAAGCATAAAAAAGTCAAGTTTCAATGCTGTCAGGACGAAATAAATGTTGATCCTTCTACTGTGGGGTTTGCAATGATAGACCCACCTGTTCAAATTGTTTTATTACCGACTCCATATATTGAAGAATTTAGAAACCAAGCCATGCGAACGGGTTATCCTTCCGCAGTAGAAGTTCCTATGAGAATTCAGTCCTTTGAACCTTTGGCTTTGCTATCAAGGAATTCAGGCTGGGATGTTAACATCATTTTAGAGGGCATGCAATCTAAACAATTGCGTGCTAAACTGGAAGGTTCATCTCTTTATAGCCTCTGTCCTATGGAAATGGGAGGCTGCCTCGCTGGATTACAATCTTTCCTAACAGAAAATCTTGAAGTTAAGTATGTTTCGCCTTCTTCGGGAAGTGCATTACTTAATTTTAATCTCAACTCCATTGAATTCAATAAGATACCCTATCTATCCCTTGATATATTCGGGCAGGCTTCTACATTAGGTAATGGCTATGAATATGGTATTAAAGCAAAATACTCATCGCCAAAATGGTTCTCGTCTTCAGGAATTGTGCGTTCTTTCGCCAATTCTTATTATGCGGGTAAAAGAACCTTGGTTCTTAATTCTGACTATCGCAATACAGGAGCAATGTTCCAGATTGCACGAAAAATAAAGTCAATATCGCCTAAATTAACGTACTTCTTATCACGGACTACGGACGCTGGCTATCCGACTATGCCAGACGTTAGAATACTCAGGGAAGAACGCCATGTCTTGTCAGTGTCAGACAAAGTTTATTTGAACGGTTTGAGATTAAGATACTTATTTGCATATCAGACAGGAATTCATTTGATGGAAATGAAAAATCAATTAGGAAGTAAAATTTTATCAGGAGGGTTATCAGACATTTATGATGTCTCTATCTCTATCGGCAAAAAACATCAGTTTTATTCACAAGCAACTGTGTGGCAAATGGACGCTTTCTTGCAGGAAGATGATGTCACAAGACCCCAAGTTCAAAATGCTCTTGTTGTTGATTGGACCAACTACTTCTTATGGAGATATAATAGAGGAAAGTTAAACATAGGAATGGCTTATTTATCATGGAAAGCAGAAAGCACGCCATTGAATAGATACTTTATCCCTGTCATGACCCTTGATTATAAAAAGTATTTTAAAAGAAAAATTTTTTTCAAGATAGAAGTAGAACATTCGTATAGAACACCTACACCAGTAGAACTATACAGAGAACATGTTGTCTTGCCAGGCAGAAAATATCTCCTGTCCATAGCTGATTCCTTGCTTCCTGAAAAATACTGGGCTATAAGAATAACCACTACATGGGATAGGAATATGCATAAATTTGGAAATATAGAAGTTTCATTGCAAGGTTTCATAAGAGTTATCAAAGATTATATCTTCCTGCTGGAACAACCTAATTTACCTTCACCTCTTCCTAACATTGCACCAACTGTTGTTGTATACCAGAATGTCGGCGATTTGCTTCTGGCTGGTGCAGGCATCAAGTTTGTTTATAGACACAATAGGTTTAGAAGCGATTTATTAGCGGGTTGGACATGGGGTGAATTCTTAGATGATGGTTCGCCCGCACCATATCTATTTCCCCTTTCTGTGAGGGGAATTGCCCAATATGGCTTAACACAATGGCTTGAGACTCGTGTTTCAATAGAAGGCATGCCTTCCCAAACACGCATAAACCCTGACTTCGGACAGGTTCCCTCGCCCGCTTATGTAAAAATTGATTTTTCTCTCAATGGCAAAGTAAATAACTGGCTTGAGTTCACTGCTTATGTGAATAACATTTTGGATCAGTATTATTTTCTGCCGACCAGTTATGGGGCTGTTCCAGAACCAGGAAGGTATGCCGGTGTTTCAGTCAAGATAAATATTGACAAGCATTTCATTTCCAAAGACAAAATAATTGTTGCAGAGTATAGTGTTCCGATGCGATGCCCCACATGTGTTAAGTCAGTAAAGCGAATTTTGCGTAGCCACACAGGTGTTATCAGAGTAGAAGCAGATTATAACACGGATATTGTCAAGGTCTGGTTTAACTATACACTAACTGATGAACAAAAAATTGAGACAAGAATATGGTCTGAGTATAGTAAAGATGTCAAACTGATAAAAATCTATGTTCCCAAGGAGAAATGATGTTTGTTCATGTGAAAGTTTACTGATAATTTTGCTTTGCTCATGATGACTTTGACAAGGTTGCTATTGCTGATTAGCCTGACGGTGTCTTTTGTTTCAGTTGCAAGTGGACAGTGCGTGATAAGAGCCATCGGGGTTTCTTATGGTTGGATTGGCTCGTCTGACACTGAGAGAATTGTGCTTTCTAATGAAGTGATTTTTATCTATGAGAGCCGAAAAGGGAAGGTATTGCATATTACATTAACCGATTCTGCTGGAAATTTTACTATTCCTGAAGACCTATGTGAGAAATACGGTTCATTGTTTGTCTCATTTGGTTCGTTTATGTATTATGAATTTAATAGAATTAAGGTTGAGTGTTGTAAAGATACAGTGACTATCTGTCATTATTGTGTGTTGCCCTTTGATTATGATCGTTACCGATACGGAGATTGGACAATGGGAATTATATTGGAAGATGGATATAGTCTGTTAGGTAGTCCTAAGTTGTTGTCCACCGGCTATCCATCTTCTGTTGAATTGCCTTTCGCTGTTAGTTCAGTCAATCCGCTGGTGGCTGTTTCCAGAAAATCAGACTGGGATGTTACGCCTAATTATGGTGGGTTAGATGCTAAGCGAATCTCAAGTTCTCTCGCAGGAATCCCTTATTACAGTGCTTGCCCTATGGAAATGGGTGGTGATTTAGTAGGTGTTAATGCTTTTTTGCTAAAGTATTCTACTGTTGATAATGGGAGTTGGTCTAATTTTATCTCACGCCGTTTTGACAGAAATCCGACATTCAATGTTTCTTTATTTAGCAATTTAACAAGTCTTGGTAGCGGTTTTGAGACTGGGGTGAAAAGTGAGTATTCCTCTACTAAGTGGCATGCTTATTCCGGAATAGCCCATTCTCAAATTGGTTCATACTATGCAGGAGAAAAAACACTTGTTACAAACTCTGGATATGTAAACACTAACGCAATATTCTCTGTTTCATATAAGAAGGGAGAATTGCCGCCAGATTTGTTTTACTTCTTTACAAAAACAGAAGACGCAGGCTATCCCACAATGCCACACGTTAAAGTTCTCAAGGAAGAGCGGCACTTTTTTTCATTAGGCGACTACTTTAATATCTCAAAGGATAGGATTGGTGCCTCTTATTTCCTCTCGTATCAGCCGACAATTCATGTTATGAGCATAAGTAACCTAAGTGATGGGAATTTGCTCTCTACAACCTTGTCAAGAGTTTATAACGCTTCGGGTTCAGTTGGGTTTCCTACTTTAAACTTCGGCAACCACAGCAGCACGATTTCCTTCATTTCATACATAACTAAAAGAACCATGAATTCTTATCTCACTGATGCGGAATCCAATGCTTTTAAGTATCCTGAGATAAACGATGCTATGACCCTTGAATGGGGCAACGGGTTGGAATTTTGGGTATCTTGGGACATGAAAAATCATAAAAGCTTGTTCATGTCATTTAACCTTGGAAGTGTTTATTTATCATGGTTGTCTGGCAACAAGCCTGCACGCCGATTTGTCCTGCCAGTGTTCTCAACTCAGATGTCTTTACCTATAGCGCCTTTTTGGGATATGAAGTTTGCTTTGTCTTATTCCTTCAGGATGCCCACGCCAATGGAATTATTTAGGCAACACATAGTGCTTCCAAATGGAATGTATTTAATTTCCTTTTCTGATTCCTTGCTTCCTGAGAAGGTCTGGACGGTGAAACTTAATTTTTCTGAAGAAATTTGGCGTGGTGGGTATAGGGGGCTAAGGGAAAGCAAAAAGGTAAAAGTTGATTTGCAAGCATTTGCAAGACTAATTAAAGATTACATACATGTCAAAGAAGTTTCCTATGCTACGGTCTCTCTACCGCCTGACGCCTTTAAAGTGGGGGCATACCAAAATGTTGGCGATTTACTTCTTGCTGGAGTCGGAATCAAATTTGAGTATAGCCACAAAGATTTTAAGGGAACCGCTATGTTGGGATGGACTTGGGGAGAATTCTTAGATACCAAAAAGCCCGCGCCTTACACGTTTCCATTTTATGGAAAGGGTTCAGCCGAATATAGATTTTTAAAGTGGATAAGTGCACGTCTCTTTGTTGAAGGCATGCCTTCCCAAACACGCATAAACCCTGACTTCGGACAGGTTCCCTCGCCCTCTTATGTAAAAATTGATTTTTCTCTCAATGGCAAAGTAAACAGCTGGCTTGAATTCACTGCTTATGTGAATAACATTTTGGATCAGTATTATTTTCTACCGACCAGTTACGGTGCCGTCCCAGAACCCGGTAGGTTCTTCGGCTTGATGCTAAAGGTCAATTTTCAGAAGAGGTTTCCCGGATATGGGAACTCAATGGTAGCCGAATACACGGTGCCTGCGGGAAATGAGAAAAGTGTTAAGAAAATAAGGAAGACTTTGATTCGGGAAAGCAACGGCATAATCAAAGTTTCAAGCATTCCGGACAGTAATAAAGTGAGAATTTGGCTGGACTATGAGTCTGAAACGCCCTATTCGGTGCTGGACAAATTAAAAGAAGTCGTTGGCAAACCCGCCAGATTGGTTAATGTGTATCTCTATAAGGAAAAATAAGACTTTGGTCATTAACCCATAACCTTTCGTTGCTTTAAGTTTGCAAAAAATAGAATGCACGATGAAGGTAACAGTTATAGGAGCAGGGAATGTGGGAGCCACGACGGCAAACGTCCTTGCAACAAAGGATTTCCTCAAAGAAGTTGTTTTGGTGGACATTAAGAAGGGAGTTGCGGAAGGAAAGGCACTGGACATTTGGGAAAGCGGTCCAATCCTTGGTTTTTCCACTAAGGTGTATGGAGTCACTGATGATTATGAAGCCACTGCCGGGTCCGACGTGGTGGTTATTACTTCAGGAGTTCCTCGCAGACCGGGAATGAGCCGTGATGACCTCATTGAAACAAATGCTAAAATTGTTAAGGAAGTTGCCCAGAAGGCAATTAAGTATTCGCCCGACGCAATCCTTGTTGTGGTCTCTAACCCTCTTGATGTGATGACCTATGTTGCTTGGAAAGCCACTGGATTGCCCACAAACAGGGTTATGGGGATGGCTGGAGCCCTTGATACCGCCCGATACAGAACATTCATTGCCGATGCGGCAGGGGTTTCGCCCAAAGATGTTCAAGCGATGCTGATGGGGGGACACGGAGATTCAATGGTCCCTCTGCCCAGATATACAACCATCAACGGAATCCCGGTAACAGAGTTCATAGACAACGAAACTCTGGAGAAGATTGTTGAAAGAACTCGGTTTGGCGGCGGGGAAATAGTCAATCTCTTAGGAGTTTCTGCGTGGTATGCACCGGGAGCAAGTGCCGCCCTCATGGTTGAAACAATCCTGAAAGACGAAAAGAGAATCATCCCAACCAGTGCATATCTCAATGGGGAATATGGGTTCTCTGGATTCTTCATGGGTGTTCCTGTTCTGTTAGGCAGGAATGGAGTGGAGAAAATCATTGAACTTGACCTGACGCCCCAAGAAATGGAACTTGTTAAGAAATCTGCTGAGCACGTTAAGTCTCTCGTTGACGTGGTCCATAAAATGGGAGTAGTATAAGAAAAGGCGACCTTATTATTGATATTGGCAACACAACAGCTAAAATAGGTTTGCTGGATAAAGATGGCAGGATAGTATTTGCAGAACGATTCTACAAAGCAGACATAGAAAAATTCAAGCATTTTGTTGCTTCCTATGATGTCAAGGCTTGGATGAGCGTCGGCACAGTCCCAGAAGGAATTGAATTACCTGCTGAGAAACAAGTAACAACAACAGGCTTGATCAAAGCAGGAATTGAAATAGACTATGAGAACAGAGAGTTCATAGGTGTTGATAGGGTAGTGTGTGCCTACGCAGGGTTCCTCATATTCAAAAAGCCGGTGCTTGCTCTAACCATTGGAACAACAATCACTGCTACATACATAACCGCAGATGGCGTCATTAAAGGTGGAAGTATCAGTCCGGGACTAACTGCCAGATTTAATGTTCTGGCAAAAGGAACCGCCCAATTACCCAAACTGGGTGCAAACCTCTCTGTTTGGAACAGGTCTTGGCTGGGACGTTCAACTAATGAATCCATACGCAATGGCGTCATTAACGGAACTATAGCAGAAGTGGAAGCAATGCTTGGGTGGTGGAAAAACTACAACCCTGAAATTGTTGTGTTCGCAGGCGGTGGAGACTACCAAATCTTCCAATTCATACATTCTGAACTACCTTTACACGTTGAACCATTTATAGAACTATATGCGTTGGCAACACTTATTAATTACGGGATTGTTGATGTGTAGCGGTGCACCGGCTCAGACCGTTACGAACCCAGTTACCTACAAGCGATATGCTTCCGTAGTTCAGTTTTCGCCTGTCGGGGCTTCTTCAATAGGGCTTATACCAAATCAAGAGGGGCTTTCCAATCCATTCATTGGAGCTACATTGCCTTATCAACGATGGGCGGGAGCAGACCTCACAGTGCAGTTGTCAAGATACGATGTTCAAGGACAGAATTCCGGAAACACCATTGTTGATGCAGGTCCCACGAAGTTAAATCTGTTCCTACCGGTGCATAGGAGAATGACCATTGGGGTTGGGATAAATTCATATTTGGACAACGAAGGCAGGTATGTTTCTTCGGAAAATTCAGGATTATGGTCCCTTTCTTCATACGGTGGATTGTTGCAGGCTCGTCTCTTCGCCGGATTGAGTATTGTGGACAAAAGAGGCTGGAAGGTCGGGTTAGGCACTGGAACATTCTTTCTCACAGGAATTGTGACAGACACGTTCAAGCGAAACGCAACAAACAACCAAACCCTCAGAAGAATTATCGTTACTAAACAGACAGTTAGGGACCTTGGACTGCATGCTTCCTTCCTCGTTTCTAAACGACTATCCAAATTCTCACTTTCTTTCGCAACGGGCATTAACCACAATCCGTTCATTAACGCCTCTGTGGAAGCATACCAGTGGCTGGCAGTTAGATGGAGTCCATCATCCATCACGGACACAGTGCTTAAAACGAAATCCCTTGCTGATACGGTCATAAACGGAGTGTCAGAATTCTTTATAGGTTTGGGCTTCGCTACAGACCAGTTCCAAACAGAAGTGTTAATTGCTTCCATGTTTCCTCAACCATT
>JAJRPU010000164.1 GCA_024280615.1 Bacteroidota bacterium
AGCGTTATATTCATCCAGAAGTGGCAATTTTATTCTCAGCACTGCTGCTTGAAGGGAATCAAGGCGTGAGTTAACGCCGATGCGGTCATACTTATATCTTTGAGCCGACCCATGATTGGCTGTAATCCTTACTTTTTCTGCCAGTTCAGGGTCCTTGGTCAGGACCGCTCCACCATCTCCAACTCCACCAAGGTTCTTAGAGGGAAAGAAGGAAAGCCCTGCTAAGGTGCCCATTGTTCCAGTGAACTGTCGTTGTCCGTCTGGGAACTGGTAGGTTGCCCCCAATGCTTGAGCATTATCTTCAATAACTGCAAGGTCATATTTATCGGCAATTGAGAGTATTGGCTGCATATCGGCGGGATGCCCAAATAGGTGAACGGGCATGATGGCATAGGTCCTGTCAGTGATAGCATCTTCCAGTTGTTCAACGTCAATATTGAAAGTAAGTGGGTCAATATCTACAAAGACAGGTTTCAAACCGAGGAATACGATGACTTCCACTGTTGCCACGAACGTGAACGGTGTGGTTATTATCTCTGCCCCTTCGGGAAGGTCAAGAGCCATCAAGGAAAGCATCAGAGCGTCTGTTCCACTGGCACACCCCACTACATTAATGCCACCCAAGTATTCCCCGAGTTCTTTTTCAAAGGCTTTGACGTCTTCTCCGTTTATGAATTGTGAAGTTTCAAATATGCGTTTATAGGCTTCATTGATTTTATCCATAATAGGTTCATGGGCTCTGTATAAATCAACCATTTTGACTTGCATAACACTCAATTATGAAGGTTGCCAGTGTTAGATGTGTATTGCATGCCCCATGCTGTCCCCTGCCGCTTCCATAATGGCTTCCGACAAGGTCGGGTGAGGATGCACTGAGTAGAACAATTCAAGCATAGTGGTTTCCAGATTCATAGAGACCACCAGTTCGGAAACCATTTCAGTAACGTTGGCACCGATCATGTGTGCACCAAGCAGTTCTCCATATCTGGCGTCAAAAATTAATTTGACGAACCCTTGTGGTTTGCCCGCTGCCTTAGCCTTTCCACTGGCAGTGAATGGGAACTTACCCACTTTTATCTCATAGCCTTTCTCCTTCGCTTGTTCTTCAGTAAGCCCCACAGAGGCTATCTCTGGCTGACAGTATGTGCATGCTGGAACACGGTCATAATTAAATGGGTGTGGGTCTTTACCCGCTATTTTTTCCATACAGATGATTCCTTCGTGGCTGGCAACATGTGCAAGGGCAGGCGTTGGGATAACGTCTCCGAAAGCATAATATCCTTCAACATTTGTGCGATAGAATTCATCAACTATTATGAAGCCTTTATCATTTTTCCTAATGCCTACTTCTTCCAATCCTATGTTTTCAGTGTTTGGCGTTATGCCTGCTGCCACAAGGACTACGTCCGCTTCAACAGGTTCTTCTTTTCCTTTGCTTCTGTCTTTGATTTTCACTTTGACCCCAGAGGACCCCACTTGGGCTTCTTCAACAGAAGAATTGGTTTTGACAGTAATTCCTTGCTTACGGAATGCCCTTTCCAGTTCCTTGCTTATGTCCGCATCTTCCAATGGCACTATTCTGGGCATATATTCCACTATTGTAACCTGTGTGCCAAGGGTTGAATAGAAATAGGCGAATTCAACACCAATGGCTCCAGCACCTACAATAACCATTTTTTCAGGAATATAGTCCAGTGTCATTGCTTCTTTGTAGGAAATAATCCGCTTGCCGTCAAAGGGAAGGTTGGGCAATTGCCGGGCTCTGGCTCCTGTTGAAATAGCAATATGCTTTGCAGAAATGACTTCCTTGCTTCCATCCTCTCTAGTAACTTCCACTTTCTTACCGGGCAGGACCCGTGCCGTGCCCTTAATCCATTCAACTTTATTCTTTCGGAACAGATATTCAATTCCACGATTCATTTGAGCAGCGACGTCCCGGCTTCTTTTAACCATTGCCTTTATGTCGGGCTTAGCATCGTTTACTATAACGCCATATTCAGATGCCTTTTTGGCGTATTCATACACTTCTGCACTCTTCAACAATGCTTTCGTGGGAATGCACCCCCAGTTTAAGCAAATTCCCCCCAAGTGCTGTTTTTCAACAACCAGAGTCTTAAGACCAAGTTGTGCCGCACGAATAGCTGCTACATATCCACCCGGACCGGCTCCAATGATTATCACGTCATAACTCATCTCACTCTCTTTTGAGCAAAGTTATTACATATTCAGTTCTTGGGGATTAATAGCATCAAGAAGCAAACTAAAGAATATTAGTATTTTGTTTGTTCTTAACAGAAGCATGTATTAATGGCGGTTAGTGCTAGTGTTGATTTGCTGGAAGTATTAGTGCAGGAAATAGAAGAAGCCCAAAAAGAAGTGCATTACTACATTTTGGTTCTTAGCAATGCCGTGGATATTTACTTTTTATCAAAGACATTTCTTAAGATTATAAGGAAGAAACTCAAAGTCGCCACTGATGAAGAATTAAAAACTCTAAATGAGATATACGTATTTTCAGAAGAGGTTTCCCTGTGGCACACAATTTTTATGCTGGATTCATTGTTAGATAGTCTCTCTGGCAAACACTTCTTTGCGAAATGGTTTTTCAGAAAAAGTAGGAAATATCTTGCTAAGGCATTGAAAGAAATCCAAGAGAAATATATGGAACGATTTATGGATGAGGAAATTAATAATGCACGATATGTTTTATGCGAGAAACAATAGGGTTGTTCTGAGACCACAAGTGCAGAAAACACTGTGCTAAAATGCTATGTATGACTTTTGAATTTATCTTACTTGTTTAAGTTTATAGCAAATAATGCTGAATTTATGGCATACGAATCGGAACCCATTTTGGAGAGCATTTCCACGCTTGGAGAGTCGTTAAAGAAGGCACCTGAAATAAAGGGTGTTCCGACGGGCATTAAAGGTCTGGATGAATTGTTTTTTACCACTGAGTTCAAGCGGGGGAAGCCAGTAAAGAAACCGTTAGGTGGCATTCCACAATATGCTGTGATTAACTTAACTGGCGTTTCCGACACCGGGAAATCCTTAATGGCTGAACAATTTGCAGTTAAGAGGGCTTCTGAGGGTGATGCCGTTTGCTTCATTACTGTTGAGACCACTGCCCCCTTTGTGTCGGCTGCTTTGAAGGAGCGAGCCCGTGCAATGGGTGTGAAGGATATTTCAACGATTGATAAGAACATAATAATCATAGATGCTGCGTCGTATCATCGGTTGCGGGAATATATCCCTTCATTACTGGACACTTTAGCTTATGCCATAAAGCAATATAAAATCAAATATGTTGTCATTGATTCTATTACCGGGCTGTATGAATCCCGAGAGATGATGGCGAGGCAGGTGGTCAGGCAACTGTTCAACTTTATGAAAAAATGGTATCAAACTGCAATATTTGTATCTCAAAAACGTTCTGGGCATGAGGAATTGTCGCCTGAAGCGGCGGGGGGCTACGCAGTGGCTCACATAGTGGATTGTACAATTGTCCTTGCAAAGCAATTCATACGAAGCAGGTATGACGAATCACTATATGG
>JAJRPU010000165.1 GCA_024280615.1 Bacteroidota bacterium
TCGTAGAAACTGGCGAACCACTGGAAAAACCAACCAAACCATCACCGCCTAAGTATCAAGACGTCTTCGGTCATACTATGATTGAACTGATGAAGCAAGATGAACGTATTGTAGCCATTACGCCCGCCATGCTATCCGGCTCTTCATTAACTATCACTATGAAAGAGTTTCCAGAACGGGTATTTGACGTTGGCATAGCGGAACAACACGCTGTGACCTTCGCAGCAGGACTTGCCACCCAAGGAATGAAACCAGTCGTCGCTATCTATTCTACATTTTTGCAACGGGCTTATGACCAAGCCATCCACGACGTCGCTATTCAAAAACTACACGTTGTCTTCGCCATTGACAGGGCAGGTCTCGTGGGAGCCGACGGACCCACCCACCACGGGGCATTTGACATATCATACCTTAGACCAATTCCAAATTTTATTCTTTCTGCACCATTGAATGAAAGCGAGCTGAGGGACCTGCTCTACACAGCCATTCAAGACGACATAAACCAACCATTTGCCATCAGATACCCTCGTGGAAAGGGAGTCCTTTTAGACTGGAGAACACCTATGAAAAGAATTCCCATTGGCAAGGGAGAACTACTCAAAGAAGGAGAAGACGTGGCTATTCTGGCATACGGACATCCCGGAAACTTTGCTTTGAAAGCTGCCGAAACACTAGCTCATTTCAATATCCATCCTGCCATCTATAACATGAGATTTGCCAAACCACTGGACGAAGAACTGCTTCACCAGATTTTAAGCAAATTCAATAAAATCATAACTGTGGAAGATGGCTCTATAATTGGAGGCTTTGGAAGTGCTATCCTTGAATTCATGAACGAACACGGCTATAATGCGGAAGTGGTCAGGCTCGGAATTCCAGATAAATTCATTACCCACGGCTCACCAGCAGAACTACACAAACTATGCGGCTACGACACAGAAGCAATAATCAAAGCCACCCAACAATTGCTTGAAGGAGGCACTGGAAAAACTATTTACATCAGTGCGGCAAAGTAAAATTTTTTAGGCGTGCCCAAAGGTCGTAAATTAAATCTTCCTCAGATTGAAGAACTGGAATATAGGCACTTTGAGCGAATAAGATATTTTGTGCTTGACAACATTAATTCCATTATCAATGGGTTAAATTCACGATTAAACATCAAGAGAGATTGGTATGAGCAATTCATAGCAACAAAAAGCAATAAAGCATCGGATTTGGAATCGGGAGCAGAGCGAATTTTCCATCATATATTTGCTCATGGCATGAAAAACCCTAACTCAGCCCCCATAGGAGCAGACCTTATGTTTGAAACTTATGACGCTTTTATCCACATTGACGTGAAAACTATATCAGATTCCAACTGGAGTGATTATAAAGGGAAACTGGTCGTTGAACCAAACCAAACATCATACCCTATTGATAATATGGGAGTTAAGGCAAACCTTCCACCATTCTATTCCAAAACTTTTAGTAAAAACGGAATTTCATATTATAAGCCTTGTCTCACGTATTTTATTTATGTTCTTCATCAACATGCAAGCGATAGGATTTATAGTATTCTTTTGATATGCATGCCCAATGGCAGTCTCTATAAATACTACGGCAATGAAATAATCCACGCAGGAAAAAGCAAAGGTAAAAATGTTCGTTTTGCATTTAAGAATTGTCCTATATTTGAACTCATTTCTAACAAATATTCCCCAAAATATCGTGTAGAGTTTCTGTGGAAAGATAAAGCCTATAACCAAGAAGACTTAACTGGCATAAAGGAAGTAAAATGGAAAATACCAGTATGGATAGAAAATTGAATATCAGAGATATAATCATTCATGGAGACGTATATGCGGGCTTGTCTATTCTGCCTGATTCTTCTATTCGTGTAGCTATCACATCGCCACCGTATTGGAAACAAAGGGATTACGGCTTTCCAGAACAAATTGGTCAAGAAAAAACACCGGAGGAATATATTGGACGCTTAGTAGCCATTTTTAATAAACTTCGTGAAAAATTAACGAGCGATGGAGTGTTCTTCTTAAATGTTGGAGATAAATATCTACACCGTTATGGAAAATCTCACCTGCTTCAAATTCCCTACAGGCTCGCATTTCACATGATTCAAAACGGTTGGATTCTGCAAGATATCCTTATCTGGTATAAACCCAATCACATGCCTTCTTCTGTAAAAGACAGGTTTACGAATACATATGAACCAATTTTTGTGTTCGCTAAAAGCGAAAAAAATATCTATAAACAACCCAAAAGCTATGAAGTTCTAAAGATTCCTTTGCAGCAAACACGATGGAAACACACAGCAGTATATCCAGAAAAACTTGTAAAACATTTATTGCAATTGATTAAGTTACAGGATGATGACATTGTATTAGACCCTTTGGGAGGGACAGGAACCACAGCTGTAGTGGCCAAACAAATGCGACAAAGCATCTATGGAAGACGTCTATATTTCACACTCATAGAAAAGGGAGATGAATTCATAGAGATCATACGGCAAAGAATTGGAAAGTATCCAATACTCAAGGTAGAAGACTCAGACTATTCTTGGGAAACCGTGAAAGAACAACCATTAACTCCTAACATGAGCATGAAAGTGATAAATACCAACAAGTTTGGAGAAGTTATAATTACGAACAGTTGGTTAGAGTTTTTACAAGTATTAAAAGGAATGCGTTCCGAAGAATTTAAACGATTTCACAGAGAAGACGCTCTGTTTTTTATTGGAACCACTGAACCACATATAAATGCTCTGTATGAGGTTCATTTTATGCTCAACCATGGCTATGTGTTAAGAAACATGTTAGTTGTACAAGAGAAAAATTCGCCTAAGTGGTTTCCTATATTCATGTTTGCACGAGATAGCACAAAAGTTGCTTATAGGTTTGATATTGACAAGATCAGAGAACAGCCCCAAACAGTTGAAGAGAACGATTGGAAAAATAAATCTTTTGTTGGTTCAGTCGTCAAGGACGCCATAAGCAAAGAGCCAAAGGATGGTTTCTTAGTAGAAGTGCTAAACAAGTACTCGGATGGATTTCCTAAAACTGTTGCCGTGGAGTTTTCACGGTCTAATGAAATAGAGATTCTTCCTGTTTTACCTCCTAATAGAGATGATTTGCTTCGTGAAGGACTCAGATTTTTCTGTCCACATTGCGACACTCAACTAACAGAACCTTATGACCCAATTGGCATAAACAAATGTCCGACTTGCCAAAGGGAACTGTGGACCTCTATACAAACAGTTCCAATAATCCAAGAACCTGAGGAACTATGTGCTTTGACAAAGGAACTCAAACAATTGAAAGAGCAAAAGCAATATATCATTACGAAAAACAACGGACATAACTTGAGAACACAAAGTCAACCCAAAAGCAATAGCAGCAAGTTTGCCAGTTTATCAAGGATAAACTGGGGCGCTTCGCCAGGGGCACGAAAACAAATGCTTGGAACATACTTTACTAAGTTGCGACTCTATAAAATTGACCAACCAGCAGTGGCTCAATACTTGACATTATTACGCAAAGAAAAGAGACTAACTATCAAACAAATTATTGATTATTTTCCTGAATCTTATAAACATACTGTAGGACACTGGTTCCGAAAGGACTTTGGAGGTTCCATTCCTTTGCCAGAAGACTTAGAAAAATTAAAGCACATTTTGGGAGACCCTCGAAACTTACTCTCTATTTTGCAAAAAACAGCCTTGAAATATCAAACCGTTAAAGCATATGTAAAAGGAAAGAACCCCGGCGACTTTTTGAAAATAAGCAATATTGAAGAGTTAAGAGAGAGGCTGTCTAAGACATTCACACCCTATTTTTATCAAGAGAACATAGAATAAACTTTTCACTTCCACTCAAAGAGTTTAGCTAATTGTCGGGCGGTCTCATAAGGCTTTTCTGTCAGGGCACTCATCACTGCTACGGCATCAACATAATCAATGATTTGTTCAGCATTTTCGGGAGTGATGCCCCCGATTCCCACAATCGGAATGGTTAGCATTTCCCTTGCTTTCTTAAGCACTTCCAGGGGAACTTTTCGGCGGTTGGGTTCAGAGGAAGACGGGAAAACGCTTCCGAAAGCCAAGTTTGACACTTTTGCCCCTTTTTAGGCTCATAATCCAGGGATAAAGATACCTCAAATTACTGATATATCAAGGGTTTTTAAGAGCAACCTATACGATTTTTAAAATTTGTATACCCAACTAATGTCTGCTGGCTCGGGAACTAAACAGAGTTTTATTTTGTTTGGTCTATAAAATACAACACATGGCTAGCTTCGTGGAAAATAAAGTAACAGCA
>JAJRPU010000166.1 GCA_024280615.1 Bacteroidota bacterium
ATTTTTTCTTAAGATTTTCAAGGAAGTATCTTGGTTTTGCGTCTGGGTCTATGTTGTTCATGGCTTCATCTTTTACACAAAAGTAGGGTAAATTGTCCAAATAATACAAAACAAAAGATTTAAATAATTTACCATAATCTTGTATGCACAACAATTGCAAAATGCTTGATATTACTAAACATTTAGCACATATGTCATAGTAACTTGCACAAAGCAATATGCATCTATCCCTTACGAGTAGCGGGGTTCATGCAGATTTTGAGGTCGTAAGTCAGGTTTGAGAAAATTAGAAAGAATCAAATAAAACAAAAAAGGGAGCCCCAAAATGGGACCCCCCACTCTTTACTTAAGCTAAACTCCAAGTTCCCTTCTGTTATTGCCTTCGCATTTCTAACTCGTACTTGAAGCTAAAATTGACATAACCATCAGGAGTCACCATTGAAATCTCCATACTTGCACTTTCCTTCCCTTCAGCAGGAACTAAATACATATAGTCCCCATCAAATTGTTGAATATAGAATACCTGGATTGTTCCATCACTATATGTAAAATAAATGTAATCTCCTTCAACATACCATTCGGTTATTTCGTAAGAAACGTTTTGAGTCATAGACGCAGAAATAGTGTCAATACTATCAATAAAAGTGTAGTTTATGTTTACCTTGTAGTCGCATTGACCAGTTTTTTTCCTAAACTCGCAGGTTCCAGAAATGGTCATTGACGCATCTAACCCTCCTTTTTGGGAATTGTTCACGTCCTTACCAGTTACTGACCAGGAACCTCTGATTTTGCGTTCCAGCTTCTTGTCCTTGGAGCAACTTGTAACCAGCAAAGCTCCACTAATTAAAACACCCAAAAGTAATGCTAACCTTCTCATGACTCTTGGATTTTAAGTTTTTACAATTTGATTTCTCATTGTGAATTAACCCAACGTTCAAATTCCTCTGCTGTTGATGAAAACTTGAAAACAGAGTACAGCTTATGAACATCTGTTGGGTCTATTAAAGAATGATAAACAATCTTCATTGCTTGAAGCTTGTCATCGTCAAAGCTAAAAACATTAGCTATTTGTATTGCTTGGTCTACTGTAAAGCAATGGGTTTTTGCAGCAGTGCTTAAAATTCGCATTTTGTCATCCGAAAAAGAAGCCTCCTCCATTTGATTTATGAAACTAGCAAACTCTGATGGGTCCATGAGAGGACATGCAGGTGGTGCAGGCTCAGCAGGAGCCGGTGGTGGCGGAGGTGGTGTAGGTTCCGGTTCTGCAACCGGACTTGTCCCCACTACCGGGGTTGTACCAACCGCAACAATATTAGTAACTCCTATCACATATTTCATACCAGTTCTAAGATTTATCGTCTTTCGCCAAGTATAATTCCCATAAGTAACAAGTATCTCGTAATCCCCAGAGAAGTTTAACTCCACAGCAGTTGGAGTATAGTCCTTAAGGATTAGAGTACGAGTGCCTCCACCATAAATAGCATAGATCTCAACTAAGGCTTCGGCAGGCTCAAGAACAAGAACCAGTCCCTTGGTCTTTGTCTCCAGAGGAACGCCAATAATGTAGTATTGGTCCGTAACCTCTTGAAAAGACATTGAGGATGAGACAGAAGCTCCAGGAATAGCAATGTTAAAACTAACATTAACTTGGGCTTGTGCCATTAGAATGACCGATTGAACCGCAATTAACATGCCTATGATTAGTTTCTTAATTCTCATAGCGCCTCATTTTTATATAAAGATAGGTAATCAAATTTTATGCCAAAACTTTCCTCCTGATAACCTGATTAATTCTTATTTGTTTTCGGAAAAAGTGCATCTAACTGAAAATGCTATGAGTAGAAATCGCCTACAAGTCTTCTAAGAACGTCCTTCAATTCCCTTGCTTTTCCTGCTGGAATCTGGCTTTTTACCATTCCACCGGAGGAAATGTATCCGCAACCAACTATCAAATCTTGAAAAGCCAGTGCCACATATCCCTTTTCGCCATCTGTTGTGGTCTTGAGAAAGTTAGAAACGTGAATAATAGCCCCATTGAGCAACTTGCTTAGCGTCTCAATGTCTGTATAGATGATATTTTTATTGATATGTTTGTTTAGCCTCTGGAGAGCAACTGTCGTAGGCTTCGGATTTCCTTTGACTCTTAGCAATCTGAGTCCTGCTTTCACTATCCTAATGTTCTGTGGCACCAAAGAAAAGGAAGCGAGCCATAGTTCATCGCCTCTGTTGAAAATCTTATAAGGTTTCCAGAATGTTGGGTCAACACCGAACCGATTGTGAAAATAATCCTTCACCAGTTCTGTCCACTTGTCTGAAAAATCCAAATTTATGATTTGTCCTTTATATCTGAACCGCTTGCTCATAGCCTTCTCAGTTTTGCGATATACATTCCATCACTGTCCAGTTGATGCGGATAAATCCGTATTGTATGTTTTAAAGACGAATCAAATTCCATATCTTGCCAACGGGTCAAGCCCTCTGAATGCGGAATCCCTGACATATCTATGGGAACTATTTCACAGGGCTCATTTTGAAGGGCATAGTTCACAACCGCTTCGTTTTCTTCAGGAGCGAAAGTGCATGTTGAATAGACAATTATTCCGCCCGGTTTGGTCAATTGAATAGCCCTCCTCAACAAGCCTTTCTGTGTCCCGCTAATGGATTCAATAAACCCGGGTTCAGCACCTTTCTGTCTTGACTTTGTTTCTCTAGCTCGCCCTTCCCCTGAACACGGCACATCCACAAGAACCCTATCAAAAGGTCCTGAATCAGGGAACATAATGCCGTTGTGTTGAGTGATTATAGTATTAAGAACGCCCATTCTGTGAGTGTTTGCCTGCAAAGACCTGAGCCTTCCTGTAACCGGCTCATTGGCTACTATCGTTCCTGTGTTCTCCATTATTTGGGCTATGTGGGTTGTTTTTCCGCCCGGAGCAGCAGCGAGGTCAAGGATTAACTCATCCTTTTTCGGCTCAAGAATAGGACTAACTAAGCCAGGAGCAACATCTTGAACATAGAACCAGCCAAGCCAGTGATATAAAGTGTGAGTAATTGGATATCCGGGAGTGCCTAAAACTTTATAAAACCATTTTAGATACGGTACCCTTTCTAAAACAAACCCTAGGTCATAGAGTTTGCTAACTGCTTTCTCTTCGGAAACTTTTAAAGTGTTAACCCTGATATAATGAGGTTGAGGTGTTTGCAAACATGCTTTAAAAGATTCAAAATCCGGTATTATCTCAGCATATCTATCCATTACATAGACTCTTTGTGTATATAAACGTGTGGCAGGTTCCTGCCAAGCCCCCTGTAATCCATCCCATAGCCCACTATAAAAAGAGAAGGAATTTTAAACCCTACAAGGTCAAGTTGAACTTCGTGTTTTCTTTCTTTATGTTTATCAAACAACGTAACCACCAAGACTTTCCCAGCAAATTTATTTATGTCCGCTACCAGTTTAGTGAGCGTCAGTCCTGTGTCCACTATTCCATCCAGAAGAACAATTGTCCTACCTTTCCATTTAACGTTATCCAAAGACACATGAACAGTCAATTCACCAGAACTTTTGTCTTTCGTATAGGAACTTGCCTTAATAAAATCTATTTCACAAGGTCCTTGAAAATACCTGACAAAATCGGCAGCAAATACAAAGGCACCTTTTAAGATTGGAACAAACACTGGAATTGTGCCACCAGGCAATAAGCCTTTGAGTTCAAGGGCAAGCTCTTGAACCTTCGCTTGAATTTCTTCTGAATGCTTGTATAAAACAAAAGTCTTATCATGTAGGCGAATGGTATTATCTCCCATCCTGTAAGACGCTTATTAAAAATTTCCTTCTTGTGCTGCTGCCCCACTGACCAATTCAGCCAGTTCCCTGGTAATGCTTTCCTGTCGTGCTTTGTTCATCTGAATCCTCAGTTCTCTGAGCAATTCAGAAGCGTTTTCTGTTGCTTTGTCCATTGCAGTCATTCGGGCTCCGTGCTCACTGGCTCGGGCATCCAACAAGACCCTGAATATGTGTTGGTCAAGCAACCAAGGAATTAATTCTCCCAGTAATTTATTGGCTTCAGGCTCAAAGATAAATTCAATAGACGTTCCTTGTTCTTCCTCCTTTGCCATTGGTTTTATAGGCAAAAATGTTTCTACTTCGTAAATCTGCACGGCAGCGTTTTTAAACTTAGCATATACTATGTCAATCAAATCAACTTGTCCTCTAAGAAATTTGTCTCTTAGATATTCAGAGAGTTCACGCGCTCTTTCAAAAGTTAATTCCTCAATCAAGTTGAAAAAAGAATCGTTTGTCTTAAAGCCTTCTTTTTGGAAAAATTGTAGACCCTTTTTCCCAATCGTTATCACTTCAACGTTCTCTTTAGTTAAGTCAGAATTTTCCTTAAGAACTTTTTCTATCCGTTGTTTTGCCTTTCTGTTGAGATTTGAATTGTATGCACCACACAATCCACGATGGGATGTTATATGAATTAGCACATAGTTCTTTACCGGTCTTGTTTGAGCCCAAGGAAGATGAACATCTTGTGAAACAGCCTTTGTGATATGAGACAGCATATCGTTAAGGGCATTGGCAAAGGGTCTCATCTTAACTATAGCGTCTTGGGCACGGCGTAGCTTAGCTGCTGCAACCAGTTTCATAGCCTGAGTGGTCTGCTGAATATCCTTAATGGACTGAACCCTTCGCCTTAATTCCCTAAGCTTGCCTCCTGACATAAAACGCTAAAGTTTATTATTGAGAGACTGTTTCATCTTTCTTAGTAAACTCTTTAAGAGTTTCCTTAGCCTCTTCCTCAAGTGCCTTTGTTATTGTATCATCTAGCTCGCCTTTTGCCAACCTTTCCATAATGTCTTTGTGCTTAGTATGCATCCTTTCAAGGAACTTAGCTACGAATGGTCGCACTTCCTCTATCTCCAAGTCCATAAGAAGCCCCTTTGTGCCAATATAAATCATTGCTATTTCATCTTCCACCGGATAGACGTGATG
>JAJRPU010000167.1 GCA_024280615.1 Bacteroidota bacterium
AGCCTTCCACAATGGTTGAAAACCGCATTGGCAAACGCTGATTCCGGAGACCTTATAGGACCAATTCAATCTGAGGAGGGCTGGCATATAGTCCTTGTTGAAAACAAAACAGATTTTTCTTTCACTATTAAGCATATTTTCGTTAAACCCCCTACTACTTCTGAAAATACACTCAGAGCACAACAACTATTAGATAGTGTCAGAACAGAAATAATGCAAGGAAACATAACCTTTCAGGAGGCAGCTCGCCTCTTCTCTGACGATGAGGAGACCAAGCACACAGGTGGAATGATGCTCAACCCATCCAATGCACGACCATACATTCCCGCTTCCCTGCTACCCGCACAAATATCTGCTATCTTAACGACCCTTGAAAAGGGAGAGATTTCAAAGCCGCAACCTATAAGGATGGAAGATGGCACACAGGCATTTATCATCGTCTGGTTCAGGGACGAAATCCCCCCACATAGACTATCTCTTAAATATGACTACGAGCAGATTCAACAGATGGCACTGGCTGCCAGAAAACAGGAAATAATAGAACAGTGGACTAAACGACGGGCACGACGCACTTACATAAATGTTGATGACTATTTTCGTAATTGTGAATTCTGGTTAGAATGGTTTGCCGATGAGAGAGCAAAATGATATTAAGGCTGTTGAGAAGGCACAGGAGGATATAAAGAAGCTCAGGCTGGAAATCCAGAAGGTAATCGTCGGTCAAGATGAGGTAATTGACCAATTGCTAATGACCCTTTTATGCGACAGTCATGCATTGTTGGAGGGTGTCCCCGGATTGGCTAAAACCCTTTTGGTTAGGACAATAGCCCGGGCAATTGATTTGAAATTCAAGCGGATTCAGTTCACGCCTGACCTGATGCCTTCAGACATAGTGGGTGCCGAAGTCCTCACAGAACGGAATGAATTCGTTATTCGTAAAGGTCCCATATTCGCAAACATTATACTTGCCGACGAGATAAACAGAGCCCCGCCGAAAACTCAATCCGCTCTCTTGGAAGCAATGCAGGAAAGACAAGTTACTATCGGAGGGCAAACCTTTAAGTTAGAGCGTCCCTTCTTCGTCCTTGCAACACAGAACCCTATTGAACAGGAGGGAACATATCCACTGCCGGAAGCCCAACTGGACAGGTTTATGATGTATATTCTCATTGACTATTTGCCATATGAACAGGAAGTTGAGATGGTTAAACGAACAATTCTTTCCGAACCGCAACAGGTCTCCCAGGTGATTAGAGAAACTGATATAATCAATGCCCAGAGGGCTGTGCGGGCTATCCCCGTTACAGACCACATTGTTGAATATGCCGTTCGCCTGACCCATCGGACCAGACCGCAATCCAGTGATGCCCCTGAAATGGTAAGGGAATATGTTGAGTTTGGTGCTGGACCACGGGCATCCCAGTTCCTTGTCCTTGCCGGGATGGCTCACGCCTTCCTGAATGGGAAACTATCCCCTGACGAAGAAGACATAAAGGCTGTTGCCAAGCCAGTGCTCAGACACAGAATAGTTAGGAACTATAGGGCAGAGGCAGACGGAATTTCGGCAGATGAGATTATTGCTGACCTTGTTAAGTAGTGTTCTTAGCATTATTCCTACTATCGGGCAACCATATATCGTCAACATTCAGGCAAATTCCGGATTATCCAGTGCCGGATTCAGTGATACTTTATTTTGTGGACCTGTTGATGATACTTTCCTGATGGTGCAACTGCCTTTTGACCTGCCTTTGCCCGGGAATAGAAGTGTTTCAGAAATAACGATAGTTGATGGAATAATGCTTATGGACAGCATGTGGCGCTGGCATATTAGCCCTGCTGGATTCTTCAACGTCGGAATGGACATTGTCTATCCTGATTCCACTGCATGCCTGTTGAAAACAGAGGCTCCAGACTCATTTTGCCTTATGTGGACTAATGTAACAGAGTATAGTCCTGATTCCCTGCCTCGCTGGAAACTGTCTTTCACTTCCTGCCTTTATAGTAACGGTTCGTGGAAAACACAGTTTGACACTATTCAGAACATTGATTCAATCCCTGCGAAGTTGTTTGTGCTAATTGGTAGTGGGTTCTTTTCTCACAACTATATGATTCCCCTTGAAGGAACCTATGTTTCACAAGACACTTCAGGTTTCATCGCCTCCACAACTCCTTTACTGTTTCCGCCCTTTCCCTTCTACACAACGTTTGTCTTTTCGCCATCGCCAACGTGGACAACAAACCAGTTGCCAGATAACGGAACAATTAAATGCTTCCAAATAATTGGTAATACGCTACATAACACATGCCCCTATAACATTACCATTTTTGATGCTTCTGGTCGCCAAGTCCTTGAAATAAGGGAATATGAGAATGTTTCGTTGGATGCCGGACTATGGATAATAAAGGATTCTAAGGGTCAGACGGAAAAAATAATCATTTTGCGTTGAACGAATTTAAAAAGCGTAACCAAAGGGGCTGACACAATCGGGCACTGAGGACATAAAACCACTGGGTCGCACAAAGTTCTTTTTTACCGAAGAGTTCAGGATTTTTTAGCCTGGGGATTTTTCTGCTGGAAAGTTTGTGTTTATAGGAAAATGCGATAATAAAATATTGGCATAAAACCCAATTGGTAACTATATCTTAGAGGAGGGTTTCCACCTGTATATACGATGGTAAAAACATTTTTCCAACCAAAGACGTTGACTAAATCAAGCCCTATTTCGTGTCCCACTTTGCTTTTGTCTATGCGAACTCTGAGTTTAATGTCAAAACGTTTGTATGGAGGCAATTGGAGCGTATATGCTAGTGAATTAATGTACACTACTTCGCCTTTGGCAAGGGATTGGGCTGTGTCTATGGGACTATATCTTTTGTTTCCAAGGACCGTGAATCTGAGCCCTATCATGGGAGTGTATGTCGTCTTGCCTTTATTGAAGGTTTTTTCCCATGCTACCACTTGTTTGAAGGCAAACCGTCCGTTATAAACCGTGTTATACCAGTTTCCGTCACTGCCCCGATACTTGGAATCATATAGCGATAAGGCAGTTAGTGTGTAGATGCCTTTATGGAAGAAGTATTCCAGAGCGAGGTCAATCCCTATGTTTCGGGCAACCCCTTTGTTAACGAGTTTGTCAGGCCAAAACCGGTTAAGGTCATATCCTTCGTTGACAATGGAATAGGATGAAGGCTTTTCTTCCACGGGAACGTCAAAAAGGTATTGGTAGTAGGCTTCTATAAGGAATTTCCAAGGTCCTTTGTTTCCTTTAAGTCCGGTGATGAAGTGTGCACTTTTCATAAAGTCAACGTTTGTGTTCAGGTAGTAATAGCCTGAATCGGTAAGCGTCCTAGCAGTGTAGATATAAAAGGGAATTGTTTGGGCATAAATTCCCGTGCTTATGTGTCCCGATAGGTTTTGAGACAGTTCGCGTTGTATAGACACTCTTGGTTCAAAGGAAATTTTTCTGTTTAGAGAGAAAAACATTGAATGGAATCCGCCAACAACCTTTGTCTTGTTGTGTTTCCAGTGTAGTTCAACGTAATGCTTAGTAAGCCAAAACTTTCCTGAATATATCTGTCTGACTTCAAAGCCATTGAGATAATCACGATATATTGAATCGTATAGATTGGCTAAGTATAGCGATGCATCGCCACCAATAAGTAAGCTGAAGGTGTTTGAAAGCCTTTTGTTCCAACGGATGTAAGCAGCAAAGCGATCATAATTAAACCTATATAGCAAATAACTTTTTAAGGAGTCTACTATTACTGTATCTGTGAGCACAGTGCGATATATTCTTAATTGATGGTTTTGTTGCATTTCGTTACTTGCCACTAAATCCGCTTCTATTTTGCCACTTTTTCCTGCGGGAAGGGTTAGTTTAATTCCTGTTACACCCGCTCTGGTCCGATAGTATTCATCAAGGTCAACCGCTCCATATAAATCAATGTCATTCGGGTCTGTCTTGTTACTTTTAATTATGTCAATTTTACTTGTGCCGCCAAGCCCCCAAATGCTAAGCGAAGTCCTTGACTTGATTGGAAAATGCAATTTGAAAGCAAGGTCTTGGTACTGAGGGACTGCATCAGTACCAATGTCTATGCCGAGCAAGTGAAAAATAGCCACTGTTGAGTAGCGATAGCTCATTAGATAAGAAGCCCCCTTTTCTCTATTAATCGGACCTTCTGCCAGTGTCCTAATGCCCAGAAATCCAAATTCTCCTTGAAACTGATGTCTTTCTGAATTGCCTCGTCTCATAGCCAGGTCAAACACTGCTGCCACCGAATTGCCAAAGCGAGGCGGGAAGCCCCCAGCATAAAAGACCGAATTAGCAAGAACTTGAGGAGCAATCATGCTAAGGGGACCTCCCCGAGCACCCGGAACTCCAAAGTGATTAGGGTTAGGAATGTCAACGTTTTCAAGACGCCACAACACACCCAGTGGAGAGTTGCCCCTAACTATCAGGTCATTGGAAGCATCGTTGTTGATTACAACCCCTGCATAAGTGGATGCCATCCGTGCTGGGTCCCCCCGACTGCCAGCAAACCGTTCTGTCTCCTCAAGGTCAAAAACCATACTACTACCCGCCACTGGAATCTTCTCCATCTTTACTGTTATAGTTACCGTGTTCAATGACTGACTACGTGGTTCTAACGAAATATCTAACTGCACAACTTGTCTGCCACTTACAACTACCCGTTCGGAGACAAAAGGGTCATAGCCCACTGAAAACGCCTCAAGCCTGTAAATACCAGGAGAAATATTATCAATTCTATACTTTCCCTTCTCGTCAGAGAAAATTGCCTTAACAATGACTGAATCTTTCAACAGTTTGACAGTTACCCCAGCAAGAGGCTCCCCACTAATTGCATCTTTCACAACGCCTGTGATAACCGCATGCTGCGAAAAAGCAGTACCACAAAATACAATTGCCAATGCAAAAAACACATACCTCCGCATAATTGTCAAATTTAAAAAAGTTAATAAAAGCACAGATAAAAAATGTTTGTGTGTAAAACGCATAGACAGGCTTGAATCTCCATTTCAACTTAAATTTTATCTTTTGTAGTAGATAAAAAAGTGTCTTATCTAACGTTATGCTGAAAAATTAGTAATTTACAACTGATAATGCAATAAAGTGTTTGTTTATGGAAAAGGGGAGCATTGCTATAAGGGTTAGGAAACTGTTATTAGAGCATGGTTTTGATAGGGAGCAAGCCGATGCACTGGCATTAGCCTTTGATGAGATTTATCATTCTCAAATGGCGGAGGTTGCCACAAAAGACGATATAAAGGCATTAAGGGAAGGTATGAAAATGTTTATGCAATTGATGGATAAGCGCTTTGAGGAGCTGCTTCATTATGTGGACAAGCGATTTGAGGCAGTGGATAAGCGATTTTAAAATATGAACAAAAGATTTGAGGAACTCAATAAACTCATAACATTTATGCCATGGCTAATAGTTCTACTGTTCACTGCATATACAGGGATAGTTACGTTTGTCATTACGTATGTTTTGCCGCACATTTTATCATGATTATAGTTTTTTTCCGTGAAGTGAAGGTTTAGAGCGATACTTAGTGTTTGTAGTCGCGTGTATTTGTGAGTGATGAGCCATATGTAAGTTGACCGAAGCAAACAGAAAGCCCCTTGAGGCAATGTGGAATGGTGATAGAGGCAAATTGAAAGCCTCCTAAGGCAATATAGCATGGTGATAGAGGCAAACTGAAAGCCTCCTAAGGCAATATAGCATGGTGATAGAGGCAAATTGAAAGCCCCTTGAGGCAATGTGGTATGGTGGTAGAGGCAAACAGAAAGCCCCTTGAGGCAATATGGAATGGTGATGGAGGCAAAT
>JAJRPU010000168.1 GCA_024280615.1 Bacteroidota bacterium
AATAGGAATTGCTGCTGTTGTTTCAACAGAAAAACTATCATTGCTTGCCGGTAAGTATGTAGGTAAAGATGACCCTGTTGCCCTTGTAAGGTTGCAGTCTGGCTTGCCTGCAGCTGGCGAGGTGACCCAACCCTTTGCCTTCCCAGCTCTTGTGTCTGGCTGGATGCGTGGGTCACACTGGGGACCATGGCTCCCCTCCGCAATGGACTATTCCAACACTACATTCTATGATGGTCCTCCACGCATCGTAGCACTCGGCTTTCAGGTAAAAGACGGTAAGATTATTGGCATTGAAGAAGAACCTAAGGTTGGCGAACACAAGCCTGTGGACTTCTTCTCGGACCCAGCATGGGACAAGGTCAGACACATGGCTATGGAACAGGCAATTTATATCAGAAGACATGGACCATTTATGCCAGCTATCCTGCCACCTGAGGAATTGGAATACACCACCCTGCCTCAGGTCAGAGCACGACTGGCAGACAGATGGGAAGACTACGAAGCAGAACAACTCCATAGCCTCAAGGAAGAATACAAAGGCGAACACATCGTCCACGAATAATAATCTTTCTATCGTTCAAAGTTGATTTACGTGATGGAGAAGGGCTCTGCCAGAGGGGTCCTTCTCCATGTCTTTATTTATGAATAGATACTTAGTTGAAATTTTCCAACAAGTAACTTCAGTCTAATTGAATGCTGTTTGCTCTTTGCTGACCCTATTTATCCTAATTCTTCATAAAGCAAGTTACAACCTCTTATTTCGCAATATTCCAGTCTGTCAAGCACTTCAAAAGTTCCGTCCTCATAGACTATTCCAATGTCTTCTGTTTCAATGAAAGGCACAGAGAAGAAGTTAGCGAGGTCTGAGATGCAGAGGATTCCTGCTTTTCCATACTGGGCTTTTTTAGATGGCACATATAAATCACGAGCCCAAACCTTCATCCATGGGGGAGTCTTGAATCTAAAAGGGTCATTTGGAGTCGTGTATGCCTGTGAGAGAAGTTCTGTCATTCCATATTCAGATAATATAGTTTTTACGCCAAGGTTTTGTTTTAAGTATTCATGCAATTGTTGTCTTGACCATTCTGGACCGCGCCCTTTCATACCTCCCGTCTCAATAATTGTAATATCTGGTTGAAGTTTAATGCCTTTTTGTACAAGGTCAAGGAGTGCGTATGGCACAGACCACAATATGACTTTCTTGTTTGAGTGCAATGACTCTAAGACTGGAATGAGTTTTTCAGGCTTCAATCCTACAAAGAACTTACTTGCATCTTGCTCGGAATGTTCCATCAAGCGCTTTACCATATATATTAATGAGCTGTCTGGTCTTTCCTCATATCCCGGCAAAAGTGCAACTTGCCTGTATTCCTCAGGACTTCCAAAATGCAGTTTAAACCCATTGTATAACGACCAATCATAAATCTCCGGGAACGCCACATAATGCTTGCTTCTGAGCCCTGTCGTACCGCTGCTCCTGAAAACAAGTTTTTCCTTAAAGCCGTCAAGAATGATTTTATGATGCTTGAATGCAGAGATAGGCAGGTGAGGGATTTCTTCAACACTTTGAATCTCCGAGGGGTTTGGTTGTCTTTTCACAAGATTTAGCCACTGGCGATACACATTGTTGTATTTGCTGTGAATCTCATAAACTTCCTTCCATGTTTCAAGTGTTGGATTCTCAAGCAATTCTATTACATAGTCAGGAGTGATAGTCCAGTTTAATGTCATTTGTAAAATGATTTCTCTTTAAGTTTGTATTAGCAAATTAAAGGCATAATGAGTAAGAATAAAGGATATATTGTTCAGGTCATTGGTCCTGTTGTAGACGTTAAATTTGAGGAAGGGAAGGCTCCTGAGATTCTTAATGCTTTGGAAGTTGTTTTTGGTGAAGAGGAAAAAGGGAGAAGGCTAGTCTTGGAAGTTCAACAACATCTGGGTGATAACATTGTCAGGACTATAGCTATGGATTCCACGGATGGCTTGGTTCGTGGGCAAGAGGTGATTGACACAGGCGGTCCCATAAGCATTCCTCTGAGCCCAGAGATTAGAGGTCGCTTACTGAACGTTGTTGGTGACGTTATTGACGGACTGCCTCCTATCAAAGCAGATAAGTATGCTCCTATTCATAAACCAGCTCCCAAATTTGAAGAACTTTCTACTGAAGTTGAAATTCTATATACCGGAATCAAGGTTATTGATTTGTTGGAACCATATCCTAAAGGTGGTAAAATAGGACTGTTTGGTGGTGCTGGCGTCGGTAAGACAGTCCTTATAATGGAGCTTATCAACAACATTGCTAAGGGATACTCTGGATTGTCTGTTTTTACAGGAGTTGGTGAGCGAACCCGTGAGGGTAATGAGCTGTTGCGTGAGATGATAGAAGCAGGCGTAGTGAAATATGGTGAGAAGTTTCTGGAAGCAATGGAAAAGGGCGATTGGCCCCTTGAACTGGTTGACTTAGAACTACTGAAGCAATCCAATGTTACGATGGTATTTGGGCAGATGAATGAGCCACCGGGAGCCCGTGCCCGCGTTGCCCTAACAGGAGTTTCTATAGCTGAATATTTCCGTGATGGAGACGAGGACTCCCCAACGGGAAGAGATATTCTCTTCTTCGTTGATAACATATTCCGATTTGCTCAGGCAGGTGCTGAGGTTTCCGCCCTCTTAGGACGTGTTCCCTCAGCAGTGGGGTATCAGCCAACGCTAGCCACTGAAATGGGTCTGTTGCAGGAACGAATTACTTCAACCAAGCGTGGTTCCATTACTTCAGTGCAGGCTGTGTATGTTCCCGCTGACGACCTGACTGACCCTGCACCAGCAACCACTTTCGCACACCTTGATGCCACAACAGTTCTCTCTCGTAAGATTGCCGAGCAAGGAATTTATCCGGCTGTTGACCCCCTTGACTCAACAAGCCGCGTCTTAACCCCTGAAATAGTTGGTAAGGAACACTATGAAACAGCGATGCGGGTTAAACAAATCCTGCAGAGATATCAAGAGCTTCAGGACATCATAGCAATCCTTGGTATGGAAGAGCTTTCTGACGAGGACAAGCTGGTTGTTCACAGGGCACGCCGTGTCCAAAGGTTCCTCTCTCAGCCCTTCCACGTGGCAGAACAGTTCACAGGTATTCCGGGTGTGATGGTCCCAATTGAAGAAACAATCCGTGGATTCAAGATGATTCTGGATGGAGAAGTTGACCACTTGCCCGAAGCAGCCTTCCATCTCGTCGGAACAATTGATGACGCCATTAAGAAAGGAGAACAGTTGCTTGCCCAAAGCAAATAATTTAACCCATGGCAGAAAAAAAGGAAATATATGTCAGGGTCTTGAAACCTGAAGGTTCGTTATATGAAGGCTATGCATTGGCTATCCGACTACCCGGTGTTAAAGGGTCTTTCAGCGTGTTGCCCAGACACGCTCCAATAATATCTCAAATGGAAAAAGGAAAAGTCATTATAACCAAATCGCCAAGTGGCGAAAAAGAGGAATTTGAGATAAACGGTGGATTTGTGCAAGTGCTGAACAATGAAGTGATTGCCCTCGTGGAATAAAATCCTGTTCATATCGGTGAAAGACTTTATATCTGCGGCATCCGAGAAAGCGAAAGACCAAGAGGCTTTTAGCAAGTTATGGCACAACATCCAACAATACGAATCAAAAGTACAAGAAGGCAAGAAGCAATTCAGGGATTTAGCACTGGCTAAACGAACAGCAGGAACAATCAAGCAACATGCCCTTGACCACTTGCATAACTATTTAAAGAAGTTTGAGAACATAGCGAGGAACAACGGTGTGAAAGTCTTATGGGCTGAAACCTCCACCGACGCATTGAAATATATTGACGAAATATGCCAGAAGCATAATGTCAAGACAGTCATAAAGAGCAAATCAATGGTTACTGAAGAGGTGGGGGTCCGTGAACACCTTGAAGAAAAAGGCATTGAAGTATATGAAACAGACCTTGGTGAATTGATTGTGCAGTGGGCAAAGGAGAAACCATATCATATTGTAACCCCCGCAATGCACAAGTCCAGAGAGGACGTTGCCCGGTTGTTTAATAAGAAACTGGGGGCACGGTTAGATGCTTCCCACGAAGAACTCGTTGGATATGCAAGGAGATTCCTACGGGAGGTGTATCAACGAGCAGACTGTGGAATCACAGGAGCAAACTTCATTATTGCAGACACAGGGGGAATAGCTATCACGGAAAATGAAGGCAATGCCAGAATGTGCTTCTCTGTTCCTAAGGTTCATGTTGTTATTGCTGGAATAGAGAAAGTTATTCCCTCTCTGACAGACCTAGCCTTATTCTTCCCATTACTCGCCACTTTTGGAACCGGTCAATGGATAACAACATATAACTCAATTGTGTTTGGACCCCGCAAAGATGACGAGCCAGACGGACCCAAACACATGTATGTTATCCTTTTAGACAATGGCAGAACAAGGTTATTGAGCGACCGGAAGGCAAGAGTGGCAGGACGCTGCATCAGATGCGGAGCATGCCTGAACAACTGCCCTGTGTATCAGCACATTGGCGGACACGCATATCCACATATTTATTCAGGGCCCATAGGCAAAGTTATTGTTCCGTGGTTTGAACCATCTCTCGGATACGTGTCTTTCGCTTCATCGCTGTGTGGCAAGTGCTCTGAGGTGTGCCCGGTTGAAATACCACTGGATGAACTAATCCAATACAATCGCATAAAATATCAGGAAGAACAGGGTTCTTTGCTTGAAGCAATCGCTTTCTACCTATGGACACTATCATCAAAGTTCCCTTTTCTTGAAAACATCATCCCTGCCAAACTCAAAAACTGGTTTTTTGCCAAGTTTATAGCCCAAAGGTGGCAACCAAGGAAACCCCTGAGATTTCCACGGAAAACGTTTGCAAAAGTGTATAAGAATCTTGTTAGGAAACATAGGAATCCAGGTAGATAGATATAAAGAGCACTGTTATGTCCACATATCTTAATTTTGTTTTTGTCTAAATAAGCACAAATAATGGTAGTGCTATTAATTACTATAACAAGCGGATTTCTAAGCCCTACTGATAGACCCGACATGACAGAAAGTGCGTTTTCTGTACCAAAACAAACTATACAGATAGAAACAGAATTAATAGCAACTGAATTTAATCTCATGAAGGAGAGTAGTAATATATACAATGCAAATTACTTCAATATCTTAATCAAAACTGGATTGTTTTCTAATACTGACATACACTTTGGTTGGGAAGGAACAGGCTCTTCAACCACATTTATAAGATTACACTACTCATACACTAAGCAAGATTTTGCTTTAGGAATCATCCCTTTTGCTAAATTTAATTACAAAAACGATAGATTTATACAAAATTTAGGTCTTTCATTGCCAATAAACGTGTCATTAGGCAACATTCTATCAATAGGAGCAATGTATTCAATCACACATTATAATACCAAACAATATGAACATTTTGTATCATTAAGTGTTGGAGCTGATTTAAACGATAAAATAGGGATATTTTTGGAGAGTGCAGGAACATACGATTCTAAGATATTCAATATCTTTATCAATTCAGGTTTTGTAGTTAAGCTATCACGTTCTTTTCAACTGGATTCGGGCTTGTATTACAATGTAACTCAAACAACCATAACAATGTTTGTTGGCTTATCTTATGCCTTTTCAATTAAAAGTGAACCTTGAATTCCTGACCAACCACATTCCATCAATGCACAGAGCCACAGGCTTTAAGTCTTTATAAGCGTGGATGTGCAGGTGAGGTTCTGTTGAATTGCCTGAATTACCAACCATACCGAGGAACGTATTCGTTGAAACTGTATCGTTTTCCTTCACTGTAATAGAGCTTTGTTTGAAATGGGCATATAGTATATTGAAGCCCTGATTACATTTAATAATCACATGGTTTCCTGCTGGATTAATGGAATCAAAGCGAGTAAGAGATGGATTTTGGTCTGGAAGTGAATCAACAACCTTAATAACTATTCCGTCACAGATGCTAAAAACACTGTCTTCCCACACGTAATATTTCTCATTTTCTGGGGGAAAGAGACCTGATGCACGTCGTCCAAACTTCATCTTGGCTATGTCTAATGCGAACCGTTGTTCTTCAACCAAGCTGTGATAATTAAGTGCTACAGTGCTACCCCCTTGAAAAACGACATAGCTACCATTACGAAGGGGGTATGACACATTAACACACTCTGGATGATTAAATGCCGAAAAAACATCCATTGCCACAAGTCCGAACAATATAGCGAATCCGATCATAGCGCCTTTGCCGAACCAATGCACAATACCGAGAGCATTCCAACCAATACGGGTCCAATAGGTTAACTGTTTAAAAATTGCTGCAACTAATAGAATAGTTATAACGTAACGTAAAGGATACCAAAACATT